>CAIQEI010000109.1 GCA_903870815.1 uncultured Verrucomicrobia subdivision 3 bacterium | reverse complement strand
TGCTTTTTTCACCGCGATCCGCCTCCCGCAGGATGCGAATCTTGTCTTCCGTCGTGTATCGTTTGCCTTTCATGCGTCTGGTCCTTTCTTGCGTCTCAGACTAACACATCAGGTGGCCCGAAAAAGTGAAGTCACGTCAGCGGCCATCGGAACCGCCGACCCGCGGTATGCGGGTAGATTTTGAGCCGAAAGATTTGGTGGCTACCGGAGTTTTTCGCGAGATTTCACATGCCCCCGCCGCCTCATCGACGGTACCGGGATGCGAGAACAAGCTTGCAGCCGGGATCTGCGGGATTCTTTTGGGGGCATTGGGTATTCACAAGTTCATCCTCGGCTTCACCACGCCCGCCGTCATCATGCTGGTGGTTTCTGTGGCTACCTGCGGCTATGGTGCGATTCCCATGGGGATTATCGGGCTGGTTGAGGGCATCATCTACCTAACGAGAACCGACGAAGAGTTTTACCGTATTTATGTCGTCGAGAAAAAGCCCTGGTTTTGAGTTCATCGCCATCACAGTCGCCAGATCCAAAGCGCTGTTGGCGCTGGCTGCCACCGTGCTACGGGTTCTGCCGTCGCGGTTCACGTCGCGAGGCGGCGGCGACTCAGCTTTTATCCTTAGGCGACTAAACCACTCAGACATTTATGATAGAACAAACCCAACCCGAAAATAAAAAAGGTAACACCAACAAATCCAAGCCAGTTGATTGGCCAGAGACGATACCCAGACACATATCGCTTTGGGGCTGCATTCTTGCCGGAATTATGGGAATCGGCAATGCGATGCAGGCAGGAGGCATCGGGGCAGCGGCTTTTCTTTTGGTAGCTGTTGCCGGCTTTGCGGCTGCTAACCACATTTATTCACGTAAAGATTGAGTATGATCGGTTCGTCGCCTAATACCTATCAAGCCGGAGCCAACCGCCGTTGGCGCTAATCGTTCGCCGTCGCGGTTCAAGTAACAGGACAGCGATGGCTCAGCATTTTTCATCGTTCTCGATTATGGAACAAGAGATGTTCAAGTTTCATGTGCACTGGAAACTCAACGGCAAGTTGTATGTTGATGAGTTGTCCGCTGCCTCGAAAATTGATTGCGTTGACTATTTTTACGACAACAAGCGGCCAGATGTTTCTTTGGTGCGAGTCGAGTTGGTCGGCCCGGATGAGGGTGGCGCAAGAGAGTTGGCACATTCGCCGAATTCTCCTTTTAGCCCATTGATGGCACGCCGCAGATTGGATATTGATGAAGATGCCAGATGAACCCGATCTCTAACCAGATTGGCTGGGTGTTTCGAGGGGACAATTTCAACATCGCGGAAAAAATGGCCCCGGCCGGAGGTTGATCCAACGGTCCGGGGCTGGAAGAAGAAGCTGCGTGGGACTACGGGCAGGTAATTGGGTAAAACCCTATGGTCTTTTGCATGCAGTTTTGATGCCAAAACCGGTTTCGGCATCATTTTCTGCCGGGCTAGAAGTCGAATGAAAACATGAGGTCGTATTCGAGCTGGTTGAGGGCCGAATACGGTATCAGCGTGCCGGGCGTGACAAAATTGAGTGGGTCCTTGTTCCGATGTACGTATTTGACACTGGCGCTGTTCCAGAAGTTCCAGGCGGGTTTCGGGACGGGGCGTGTGAGGGTGATAAGCCGTTCTTTGCCGGTCAACGGCAGGTTGCGGAGGGAATTGGTGTCGGACTCCGGGCGGACGAGCTGGTTTTGCGGCAGACCGTAGCCTCCGGCTTCCATGAGGGTATGGATCGGCAAGGGCATGCGGTTGGTTTCGGCATAACCGCCAGCCCGGGTCAGCCCGGCATGGAGCAGGGCCGGCAGGATGAACAGGCGGATGCGTTTCATGATTTTACCCTAGCAGTTTCCTCCGAAGAGATGAAGTACAACCCGGCGATTTTAGCGGCGTGAACCGGTCGGGCCGGGCCCAAGCGGATCATGCCACCACGCTCCCAATCGGGGGGCGTATCTATTCACCGCTAGATGGGTTATGCTCGGGCATGGACATTGACCTCACGGATTTTTCCACCGCGCAGCAACAAGCGCTGTTCGACCTGCTGATTCTGGCCATGTATGCGGACGGCCATTTGACTTCGTTTGAAGACGAGCAGTTGCAAATCCTCCTGGCCGCGATGGGCCACACGGAGGAAGCGGACCGGCACCGTGAATTTGACGCGGCCGTGACCCGGATGCGGCCCGCCATCGGGTCCATCCATGCCGCCAAGGAGCAGGCCCTGGCGCTGGCCGGCGCCTTCACGCGGCGCACGCAGCAGCAGCAGGTGTTTTCGGCCGTGGAACAGCTGATGACCAGCGACCAGCATGTGACCTCGTGGGAAAACACGCTGCTGATGGAACTGCGGATGAAATTTAGATTGTGAACCAGGCGACCGGCGACCACATTGCCACCATGAAATCATCCTACGAAATTGCAATGGAGCGGTTGAACCAAGGCGCCCCGGCCACCAAGCTTACCGCCAAGCAGAAGCAGGCGCTGGCGGAGCTGGACTCCCGCTACGCCGCCAAGATTGCCGAGCGGGAAATCGCCTTGAACGGGGAAATCGCCCGGGCGGCCGACGATGTGGCAAAGGAGGAATCCCTGCGCGACCAGCTCGTGCACGAGCGCAGAAAAATCCTAGCCGAACTGGAGGAGAAAAAAGAACAGGTACGCAATGGCAAGGGCGGTTGAGCAGATCGGTGAAGAATCCACAAATAATTGTCCGGTTTAGCGCTTCAGCGGACATACATTGACGGGCCGAAAAATATTCTGTAACAAATGCGCCCGGGCGGTGTCTTTAATAAATAACGGCTTCATGGCGTGCGGTCACGCGGATTTAACCTTTCCTGGTCGTCATTTGACCGGTTTGAGGGCGACCCCGGCCGGCTTGCGGCATTTTGCTGATTGACGTGCGATGGGCAAACTGGCAAAGAAAACTTTATGAGAGCTTGGGTTTCATCTTTTGGGCTAATAGCATTCATCACGGCGGGACTGTGGCTGGCAACGCCGACGGCGCAGGCGGATTTGCTGTTCACGGGCGATGACGGGGGCAACAACCTTTACGAAATGGACACCCGGGCCGGGGAGTTGAGCAAGGTCGTGTTTTGCAGCCAGACCCACGGCGTCAACGGCCTGGGAACGGATGGCAAGGGGAATTTGTTTGTATCGGATTTTGGGACCCGCACCATCCGCAAGTTCACTCTGGACGGCAAATACCACACGTTTGCGACGCTGGAAAGTCCCGGGGCAGCGATGGCATTTGACCGCGAGGGCAACCTTTTCCTTCCTTATCAGGGGCTTTGGGGCGGCGCCGGCAGGATCGACAAGTTCAGTCCGGATGGCAGCACGCGCAGCATTCTGGCCTCGGATGTGCCCCAGCCGGTGCAGTTGGTCTTTGACGCAGCGGGTAGATTATTTGCGTCCGATCAAAAATCCGGCTGCATTTATGTGTTTGATCCTTACGATGGATCACGCAGCACTTTTGCCACGGGATTGAAATCTCCCATCGGCCTGGCGTTTGACACACAGGGCAACCTGTTCGCCGCCGATGCACGCGGACAAACCATCTACAAATACTCCACAAATGGCGTCCGAACCACCTTCTGTCGGCGGCTCAAGACGTGGCCTGCGTGCCTGGCTTTTGACAGCAAGGGCAACCTGTTCATGGCCGATGGCACCGGCAGTATCTTCGAATTTAAGTTAGCCAAGGGAAAACTATCCCCTAAACCGGAACTCGTCGCCTCGGGGATGGGTCACAACTATTTCATGACCATCATGCCGGGATCAATGCCCAATGGCATCCTGCTGTCCAAGGCGATGGCAAAAATGATGGCGACGAAGTGGATACGCTGGACGGGGGCATCGTCCGCGTTGCTGATCGTCGTGGGCGGCGGCTTTCTGCTACGCCGGAAGCTGCGCCGTTTAATCATGAGGCTGCATGGCTGGACCGAAGCCAAACTGGGCGGATTTGCCTCCAGAAAATCCAACCGGATTCTGGGCGGGCTGTGGTCGGCCTATTGCGGCATTTTTGGATTTTCAACGCTCTTCGGGCTGCTGGATGGGATATCCAACCATTCATACTCCGGCCATGCACTCCAGTTGTATCTCCGGGTGGCGTTGTGCCTAATGTACCTCGCCGGCACGGTGATGAGCGGGTACCTGTTCCGGGGCGCCCCGTGGGCGCGGACGGGGGTTGGCATCGTGGCCGTGGTCAGCTTGGCGGCGACCATTTTCTTTGGGATCACCGAGCATCAACTCACGCTCCGGGCCGCAGCGGGAATCGTTATTTGCCTGGGCTCCATGGTCTGGCTGTGGCTGGCCAAACCGCCGAAAGCCGCCAGTGTGGCCTTTCAATTCCTCTGCCCGCAATGCCACCAGATTATCCTGGGCGACTCGGACCATTCAGGGAAGAAAGTTGGTTGCCCGGTGTGTCAATTACGGATCATCGTGCCGCCGGCACCCATCACGCTTCAACCGGCCAACAAAGGTTGAGCTCGGTCCGGACGATTTTGCACGGCCAAATAAATCACAACTTGCTGGGGGGAGTTGGCGGGAAATTCGCTTTCACGCCGCATTTTCGTGCGGGTTTGCGCCTGGCGTCGTAATGGCTAACAATACCCCATGACCGTGACGTTCCGTCTCCGCTTCAGCTCCCAACCCGGCCAATCGCTCTGGTTGTCCCGCAATCATCCCCTACCCCAATACCCAGCGAATCGGCCAGTTGAAATCCAAACGGGGAAAGGCTTTTGAACCCAGCGTGGTGAAGCGGTTTTATTTATCGTAAAACCGAACCTTACCGGTGGTAAGGTCATACATCCCGCCGACCAGACCGATTTCGCCCGCATCCAGCATCTCTTTCAAAATCGGGCTTTGCGCACGGATCTGCTGCAACACCAGCCGCACATTCGCCTCGGAGACCTGGTCCACAAACGCATAATTCTTGGAAGTCCGCGGTTGAACGTCGGCGGGAACTGCGTCCAGCGCGGGCTTGATTTTGGCCAGCAGGCCGGTGAGGTTGCCGAGCTGGACATCGTCCACCGCGCCCTTGATCGCCCCGCAATTGGAATGGCCGATGACGGCAATGAGTTTCGCGCCGGAAACCTTGCAGGCGAATTCCATGCTGCCAAGAATGTCGTCATCCAGCACATTGCCGGCAACGCGCGCACTGAAGATGTCGCCGACGCCCTGGTCCAAAACAATTTCGATGGGCTGACGGGAATCCAGACAGCTCAAGACCACCGCGAACGGGTACTGGCCGGCGGCGGTCGCCTTGACTTGCGCGGGGAAATCCCGGACCAGCGGCTGGCCGGCGACAAAACGCGCATTGCCGGATCGCAACACCGACAACGACTGGGCCGGTGTCATCGCCGCCTGCACCGCCTTGGTTTGTACCGATGTCACGGCGGGGCCGGCCATGCGCCCCGGCTGGGAGCAGCAGCTGGGATGTGAACTCTGGCAGCCGGCCGCAACCAGCCCGGCGGCGAGTACGGCAAACCAGAAAAAATACTTCGGTAAATGTTTCATATGTTCAAGATGGCTCAGGTGGTTTTAATTTAAAACGACCACGAAATAAAACATTAAAATCGTGACGCCGGAAACCAAAATCTTTGACTGAAACCGAGGGTTAACCGGAAATTTCCGGGATTTCCCCATGCTCGACAGCCGGCGTCGGCATTGTTAGCGTGGCGGCATGAATTTTCTCGTCACCGGCGGCGCGGGCTTCATTGGCTCGCACGTCTGCGAACGCCTGCTCCGGGACGGCCACCGGGTTTGGGCCTTTGATGACCTGAACGATTTTTACAATCCCAAGATCAAGGAACAAAACCTCCGCGAAATCGCCTCGTCCGGCGGAGATTTCAAATTCGTCCACGGCGACCTCACGGATGTCGGCGCGGTCAACGATCTTTTTGCGGCCACAAAATACGACCAGGTCATCCATCTCGCCGCCCGCGCCGGGGTGCGGCCAAGCCTCGAACAACCGGCGCTGTACCAGCGCGTGAATGTCGAGGGCACGGTCAACCTCCTCGAAGCCGCGCGGCGGTCCGGCGTAAAAAAGCTCACCATCGCCTCCTCGTCGTCCGTCTATGGGGTGAACGCGAAGGTGCCGTTCGGCGAGCGCGACCCGATTTTTTCCGCCGTGTCGCCCTACGCGGCCAGCAAGCTGGCCGGGGAGGCGCTGGGACACGTTTATCATCACCTCTACGGTTTGGACGTGGCAATGCTGCGCTTCTTCACGGTTTATGGCCCGCGCCAGCGACCGGACCTGGCCATCCACAAATTCACGAAGCTGATTGACACGGGCCGACCGATTCCAGTTTTCGGCGACGGCAGCACGGCGCGCGACCATACATTCATTTCGGACATTCTGGACGGCATCCTCGCCTGCACGAAAAAGGAGTTTGGCTTTGAGATTTTCAACCTCGGTGAATCGCAATCCATCCGTCTGGATCATCTGATCGGACTCATCGAATCCGCGCTCGGCAAGAAAGCGGTCATCGACCGCCAGCCGCTCCAGCCCGGCGATGTGCCCATCACCTTCGCCGACATCTCCAAAGCGCGGGAGCTGCTGGGCTACCAGCCGCAGGTGAAGGTGGAAAAAGGCATTCCGTTATTTGTTGATTGGTACCGGAAAAACCGGCACTAATAACACTATTCAGTCGGTTAAATGAGCAACATAAAATTCACCCGACCCGCCCTGCCCGCCGCGCTGGCCGCCTGGCGGGAGCATCTGGCCGCGCACGCCCTGCCGGCGGAGCCGGTCTGGATTTTTGCCGAGAACCTCTGTCTCGAAACTTCACCCACAACCCCGGGCGGCATCCAGCTCGGCTTTCAAACGCGCTTCACGCCGCCGTCGGACGACGCGCTGGAAATCGCCTACGATCAGTTTTCGGAAACCGGCGCGCGCATGGTTTTTTACCGGCTGGGTTCCACGCCGCACGGTTCAGTCTGCATTTTACTGTGCGACCCATGGTTTGAGAACCGCGAGGCGGGCGACGGATTTGAAAGGCGCGACGATTGGGGTATTTCGTTTCATTCCGGCCCGGCCGGCAACATTGATGAAATCACGGATTTATCCCGCTGGCTGCGGCGGGTGAAACGCGACCGCGCCTTCCGGGATTTTGATTTCGCGATGTCACTCGCCACGATCGACCAGATCAAACTGTACGGCCGGCCGCTGCATCCTTACGAGCGGTTTGCGGAAACCCTGATGAGCCGCCTGCGCCGGATGCTGGGAAACCCAACCTAAACCACCCGTTCAGTTGGAGGCATCGCGCGGGGATTTTAACTGGCTGGCGGGCGCGTTAGTGTCGTTCGCTCCCCGGGTCGTCTTCGACTTGAACGCCGACCGCAATAACCAATGTCGTTTCAATCCCTGAACAAAATCATCCGAATCCGTCACAATCTTCGAGATGCTGCCAAGCATATTTGAATTCGATTGAACCTGGACATTGAGGTTGCTGGTGATGCCGGCGACGTTTTCCAACGTCGTGCCGATCTGCAACGTAAGCTGATTCAAATTGGTGTTCACATTCACCAGCAAAGTGTTGGCATTCGTGAGCGCCGACTCTAATTGAAAATGCGAATTGGTGCCGAGCGCCCACATCGTCAATCCGCCGGGCTCACGCAGTTGGCCACTGATGCCGGTAAAATTTGTCACCATTGGCTGGGCGGCGACGATGATGGTATTGAGGTTGGAGGTCGCGTTCGCCGTGTTTTCTAAAATGGCGACCAACTTGTTCGTCAGGCTCAAAATATTTGGCAGGGCCGTTTCAACCTGGCTGACGATTTTATCCAGTCGATCGGCCACCGGAATGGAGTCCAGTGCCGGCAACTCCACCGGCGGATCATTCTTGTCGTTGTAAAAATCATAGCGCTTCAAATCCTCGCGCCACACCGCAACGATGTGTTTGAGCTTGATTTTATTGTTGTAGGCATAGACGGAATTGGATTCGAGGTTCAATGACGCCAGGACCTGCAAGGTGGCCGGCGACAATCCGTCATAGGGCTGGTAGGGGTGGAAAACTTCATTGGATTGCGGGCCGTACACAAACTGCGAAAGCTGCCACTGGCCCGGCTCGGCAACGACCAGTTGTTCCAGTTCAGGAATGGTCTTGCAAAAGACAGGCTGCGTCACGCAAAGCGCATAGCCGTTCGTGCCGCGCGTCACTTCCATCTGGCTCTGACCCAGAAAGCCGGCGTTGACCTTCACATACGAGCCCTGCGACCAGATGTAGCGAAAATAATCGTCAACGACATTAAAATCCACCTCCACATTGTGCGACGATCGCGGGCCGAGCGGATGGACCTGGAGGATTTCCCCGACGGGAAAACCCATCATGTAAACCGGGTCGCCAACCTTCAACCCGACCGAACTTTGCAGGTACGTTTTGAATTGCGCCTTGATTTTGAACCAGCCCTTGTGTTCGGCGGTGTGGTAGATGTAATAACCGAAGCCGAACAGCAGCAGCGCCGTCGCGAGAAACACGAACCAGCCCACGGCGCGCTCCACCTTGTTCAGGCGCGTGCGCAGTTGCGGAGTCAAATCTTGCAGCGACATAAATTGATCAGGTCACATTGTTGCGCCAGCCGGCTCCGCCAGCAATTCTTTTACCGCGCGGCCGGGGGCAGCTTCGGCGTCCGCCCACGAGCCAAGCACGGAAAAATTCTTTTCATCCAGCACCGCATATTTTCGTTGCTCGTGTCGCCACGGGCGCAAATCGTCCGTCGTCACCACCAGCGTCAGCGGGCGGCCGCCAAACCATTCATGGCCGCGCTGGAGCCGGTCGAGAAATTGCAGGAGCCACTGGCGGTGCCGCGCACCGAGGCCGGCGAGCGGATTGTCGAGCAGCAGCACTTCCGGCTTGAGGATCAGCGCCCGCGCCAGCGCCGCGCGCTGCCGCCAGTTGGCGGCGAGACCCGGCGAGGTCAAGTCGGCGAACGGGGTCAATTCCAGCATTTCCAGCAGCTTTTCCACCGCGGTTGCCGCTTCGGCAGCCGAAAGATTCTTCTGGTAACGCAGAGGGAGCGCGACGTTTTCCGCAACGGTCAATGAGCTGAAAAGCTTTCCGCCGGCGAACACATAACCAATTCGCAGGCGTTCCGCCTGTTCGGCTTCACCGAACGAATCCGTCCCGCTGCCAAACACGCGGCAGCTTCCGCGCGCCGGCAGCAGCAGCCCGGCGACAGTCATCAGGAAATCGCTTTTGCCGGATTGCTGCTGGCCGGCAATCACCCAGAACTCGCCCGACGGCACCCACCAGTTCACGCCTTCAACGACCGTCAGCGCGGTGTCGCGCAGCGCGACGATGCTGGCGTCACGCATCTCAATGACGGATGAATGGGAATCGTTATCAGTCATGTCACCAGGTATAGAACGATGAACACCGCATCCACCAGGACACACACGACGACCCCCTGCGTGACCGCGCGCACCGCCACGCGGGAGACGTCTTCGAGGCGCAACGGCTGGGCGAGGCCATGATAGCACGTCACAACGGCGATGAAAAATCCGAAGGCCACCGTTTTCAGCGCCAGCAGCGCAAAGTCCAGCCAGCCCAGCGCCTCGGCAATCTGCTTGAAATAATCGCCGGGCGTCAGCGGCACATCTTGCAAAAACGCGAACAAGTAGCCGCTCGCCAGCGCACCGAGGATCAGGTAAATCGTCAGTGAAAAAATCCCGACCGCCATGCCGATGACGCGCGGCACGATGAGATAATGCACGGGGTCAATGCCCAGCGCCTCCAGCGCCTCAACATCGCCCAGGGCGCGCGCCGTGCCCAGTTCGATCACGTTGGCGGTGCCAACGCGCGCCAGCACCAGCATCGCCGTAAGCAGCGGGCCGAGTTCGCGCACGATGACAATCACCATCGTCGAGCCGAGATAGCCGGTCGCGCCGACCCTTGCCAGCGCGGAAACCGTCTGGCCGACGACCAGAAATCCCAGCGCCAGCGCGACGAAGAAAAACATCGGCAGCAGCGACACGCCGGCGCGATTGATCTCATGGCGGATGCGCGGCTGCATCACACTTCGCGCCACGCCGGAGTTTTTGAGGACGACGCCGATCGTGATGAGCGCGAAGGCGCCCAGACCCTGGACGGTGAGCAGGGCGAGAAACAATTTCCGTCCCAGCAAATCGGTGAAGGATTTCGACGCAGCCGCGCGGCGGAACACCTGGGTGTTCGTGAGCTCAAATGCCTTCGCCAGATCGCCGCGCATGAGGGGAAGCGTAGGTCTCCGCCGGCGCCCGGTCAAAACGGATTTTTCGCCGCGGCCATTTATTTTTCCGTAATGACGGTGTCGCTGTGCTCGTAGCCGGGCGCGCAACCGCAGAGCAGACGCAGAATCTCGCGGCCGGTGTTCCAGAGTTTATGCTTGCGGCCGGGCGGAATGGCGATGGCGTCGCCGGGCTTCACATCGCGAGTTTCGCTTTCGATGCGGATTCGGCCGGTGCCGTGGGTGATAAAATAAATCTCCTCGGCGCAGGGATGAAAATGTTCCTGCGTCGCACCGCCGACCGGCAGCCGCGCCTCGGCGAGGCTTTGGTTGCGGAGGGCGGAATTGCGGTGCGCAAGCAGTTCGCGGATTTCCGAGCCGTCTTTCGTGATGAACGGCGGCACTTCGTTAAGATTGGTTAAGTCCATAAGTTTTGGCGGACCAGCTGACATTTGACGGCTTGAAAAAATTTTGACCAATCCAGCTGACCAAGCAGCACGCCGGCCACGATCAACATCATGGACAGCCAAAACGTGGGGGTGATCGGCTCCTGCAGGCAGAAGTGCGCCCAGACGGCGGTGGAAAGCGGGATGGCGTTGTTAAACAGCATGACGCGGCTCGTCTGCCAGTGGCGCAATGCCGAGTTCCACAAGGCATACGGCACAACGCTGCCGAGCAGGATGTTAAAACTTTGGACGGCGAGATGACGGGAATCAAGCACGACGCCGTGCGGAAAGATTTCTATCAATGCCAGCGGCAATAATAGGACCCCGGACATCCACATGGAATTGGCGGCGACTTCCAAACCGCTCATTTCCCGGGCAAGCACACGGCTCTGGAGGTTGAAATTCGCCCAAGCGAGGCTCGCCAGGAAGCCGCAAAGTTCACCGCCAAAATTAAAATTGGAGGATTTCAAAGCCGGCCAGAACAGCACCATTACGCCCGTCAGCGCCAGCAGGGCCGCCGCATAACGCCGTGCGCTCGCCCAGTTCCGTTGCGGTCGCTCCTCCATCAGCAACGACCAAACCGGGGCGGCCCCAATGTAAAGCGCCACATGCGCCGTTGCCGTGAGTTTCAGCGCCCAACAAAACACGACCACATACACTGCGAGGCTCAAGCCGCCACGCAGCCAAAGCTGGCGCCGGTGTCCGCGGGAAAGCGCCGGGAGTTTTCCCAGCCAGTTCGTGAACCGCAACACGCCGAGCAAAATCAGCCCGGCCAACAAAAACCGCACCCCACCGGTCCAAATCGGCGGCCACGCGCCCAGCAGCAGCCATTTGGTTCCGACGTTGTTTCCGCCCCATAAAAAAACGACCAGCAGCAGGCTGCCGGTGATGGCGGGGTTGTTTTTATTTTCCGACACGCGGCGAGTAAAACGGGGCGGGGCGCGTTTGCCAATGAAAATTACACCATGCGCTGGCGACTTCGAGGGGAAGCCGAAATTCAGTGAGCACAAAACTCGGGCGCGAATGTATCACCCTTCGTCCGGAGACCAGAAGCAGTCATGCCGCTTGGATTCCTCGAACATTTCCGCCAGCAACGAACTGACATGCGTCGCGCGGAACGCCACCTCTTCCATCACCGCTTCAGGACTTTCCAGGGCAATCAGACCGCCGCTCTCCGCGACCAGCAGGTGCGCGTGAGGGCCAGTACCCGCGGTTTTGCCGCTCAACTTTTGCAGGAACGGATCCATACCTGACTTTTGCGCCGTTTAGCCAAAGATGCAAGTGGTTTTTTGAAATTATTAAACGACATCCAGCCTGGAAGGCCGCCAAGAAATTGATTTGACCGACGGGCGGGAAAATCTACCTTGCCGCCATGGATCATTCACCCGGTTTTCTCAAGCTCGTGGCCGATGCCAAAAAACACGTCAACGAAATCAGCGTGGCCGAGGCGCGCGGCAAACTTGCCGCCAACCCGAAGGTCGTGCTCATCGACGTGCGCGAGGACCACGAATGGGCTGCCGGCCACGCGATCGGGGCCGCGCATCTCGGCAAGGGCATTCTGGAGCGCGACTTGGAAAAGCTTTATCCCGATGCGAACACCGAAATCATCATGTATTGTGGAGGCGGTTTCCGTTCCGCGCTGACGTGCGACGCCGCGCTAAAACTGGGTTATAAACAAGTCCACTCACTAATCGGCGGCTACAAAGGCATGACCGCCGCAAGCTGGCCGATGACAAAATAGCCCGGTTTCGGAGACAACCGATTTAATCCAAATTCGCGCTTGCCACTGATCCGCGACCCACGTATAGTTTGCACCCTTTTTTACAACTAATTTATATGCGTCGTCCCAAAGGCATCAAGACCAAGAAAGCCGCAGCCAAGCGGTTCAAGATCACCGCCACCGGCAAGGTCATGCGTTCCCACGCCGGCCGCCGACACTTGGCACAAACGAAGAACGCCAAGCGCCTCCGCCGTCTCGGCAAGGCCGCCGTGGTGGACAAGACCGATACCTACCGCATCACGCAATCCATGCCTTTCAGCCATCGCGGCTGATTTCAACCAAAGACAATTTAACACCGAAATACAATGCGCGTTACCAACT
>CAIQEI010000108.1 GCA_903870815.1 uncultured Verrucomicrobia subdivision 3 bacterium | reverse complement strand
CTTGGCCAGGTTGCGCGGCTTGTCCACGTCGCAGCCGCGTGCGACGGCGATGTGATACGCAAAGAGTTGCAATGGCACGGTCGCCAGAATTGGATTCAGCAAGTCGAGGGTCGGCGGCAGGTAAATCACGTCGTTCGCCACTTTCCGGATGGCCTGGTCGCCTTCGGTGGCCAGCGCGATGATCGGGCCTTGCCGGGCGCGAATCATGGCGAGGTTCGCCATCGTCTTGTCATACATCGCATCCTGCGGCACAAGGAAAACGGTCGGCGTCTTATCGTCAATCAGCGCAATCGGCCCGTGTTTCATTTCCGCCGCCGAATAACCCTCGGCGTGGATGTAGGAAATTTCCTTGAGTTTCAATGCGCCTTCCAGCGCAATCGGAAACGTGTAGCCGCGCCCGAGGAAAAAGAAATCCTCCGCCTTTGCGTATTTTCTCGCGACTTTTTTAAGGGTGTCGTTCTGCGCCAGAATTTTTTCGATTTGCTTTGGCAATACTTCCAGCCCGTGCAATACATCCAGGGCGCGTTTGGCGGACAGCTGCCGCATCCGGCCCAGATGAACCCCGAGCAGCGTGAGGATGGAAATCGTCGAAACGAATGCCTTGGTGGAGGCGACGCCAATCTCCGGGCCGGCGTGCATGTAGATGCCGCCGTCGGCTTCGCGGGCGATGGTGCTGCCCACGACGTTGACGATGGCCAGCGCGGGGTGGCCCCGCCGCTTGGCTTCGCGCAGGGCGGCCAGGGTGTCCGCCGTCTCGCCGGACTGCGACAGCACGAGCAGCACGGTGTTTTTTTCCAGCGGACAGTTGCGGTAACAAAATTCATGCGCAAATTCCACCTCGACCGGAATCTGTGCCAGTTCTTCGATCAAATATTCGCCGACGAGCGCCGCGTGCCAGCTCGTGCCGCTGGCCGCGATGACGATCCGGTCGATCCCGCGCAGCTCGGCGGCGGTCATGTTCAAGCCGCCGAACTTGGCGGTGGCGCCTTCAAAATCAATGCGGCCGCGCAGGGCGTTCAGGATGGTCTGCGGCTGCTCGTTAATTTCCTTGAGCATGAAGTGTGCGTGCTTGCCGCGCGCGGCGTCTTCTTGCGAAAATTCCAATTTGCTGATCTGCACGTTGGCTGTGTCCGTGCCGAGGTTGATCACGTCAAAACGGTCCGGCGTGATGGTGGCCACATCATAATCGTTCAGGTAAACGACCTTCTTGGTGTGGGCGACGATGGCGTTCGCATCGCTGGCGAGGAAGTTTTCATTCTTGCCGATGCCGATGATGAGGGGCGAGCCTCGTCGCGCGCCGATGATCGTGTCCGGAAAATCCGTGCCGATGACCGCCAGGCCGTAGGTGCCGATGACCTCGCGTAACGCGTCGCAGACGGCAAGAGCCAGTTCATTTCCGTTTTCCGGTTTCTGGTTTCCGGTTTTGCGTTTCTGATAATGTTCACCGATCAGGTGGGCGAGGACTTCGGTGTCGGTGTCGGATTTGAACTTGTGTCCTGCGCGGACCAGCTTTTGCTTGAGCAAGTCATAGTTTTCAATGACGCCGTTGTGGACGACCGCGATTTTGCCGGAGGCGTCAAGATGCGGATGGCAGTTGGTGTCCGACGGCACGCCATGCGTGGCCCAGCGCGTGTGGGCGATGCCGAGGCTGCCGGCGGCCGGTTCGGCCTTCAGAACGCGGGCGATGCCCTCGTCGATCCGGCCCTTTTTCCTGCGCAGCGAAAGCCGGGCGCGATCCAGCACCGCCACGCCGGCGCTGTCATAGCCGCGATATTCCAGCCGCCGCAAGCCTTCCAAAAGGATGGGCGAAGCCGCTTTCTTTCCGACGTATCCAATGATGCCACACATAAATTATATCTAGTCAAATGGTTGAATCGTGGAATCGATTCAACCGACACATTTGACCGATTCACTGATTGAACGATTCAACCCTTCAACGAAGTTAAAATCCACTCCGCCGCGCCGGCCAATCCGTCCACGACCACGGCGCGCTTGATTTGCTCGGCTTCGTCGCGTTCCACGCCCGCACCGTAGCCAGTGCGCACCAGAATACTCATCTTTACTCCGGCATTCCAGCCGCATTCCAGATCGATCTGCTTGTCGCCGATCATGAAGCTTTCGGCGAGGTTCAAACCAAACTCAGCGCGCGCGTCGAATAAAAATTGTGGTGACGGCTTGCGGCCGCGGCTCGGCTGGTCGGGTGTTTCGGGGGCGATGTATATTTTTTCAAACCGCACGCCGTCGCGGGCAAATTCGCGGGCGAGTTGCTCGTTCACGCTTTCGGCCTCGGCCAGCGTGAAATAGCCGCGTCCGATGCCTGATTGGTTGGTAACGATGACCAGTTTGAAACCCGCGTCCGCCAGCCGTTTCAGCGCGGCGCCTGCGCCGGAGAAAAGCTCCACATCCTCAGGGCGGTGTAGATAGTTTTTTTCCACGATCAGCGTCCCATCGCGGTCAAGAAATACGGCGCGGTTCATTTTACGGCCCGGATTGTGGTCAGATAACGGAAAGAATGGAATTGAATTTTTCACGTGGGGTGGCACGCTACGCCAACTCAACGGTATCCATGCAACTCTCAAAACTATGAGCAACAAAGGCAGGCTGGGAATTTTGGTGGGTGGCGGTCCGGCCCCCGGACTCAACGGCGTCATCGCGGCGGCCACCATCGAGGGCATTAACCAGGGATACGAAGTCATCGGCTTCCGCGACGGCTTTAAGCACATTGCCGCCGGCGACACGACCCAGATCAAGCCGTTGTCCATCCGCGATGTGCGGGATATCCACCTCCGGGGGGGATCCATTCTCGGCACGGCGCGGACAAATCCGACCAAGTCCGAGGAGCACATGCGCAATTTGTTTACCGTGTTTCATAAGCTCGGTATCACGGCGCTGGTGACTGTCGGCGGCGATGATACGGCCTTTTCCGCCAGCGTGGTCCGCAAGCGCAGCAACGGCGAAATCAAGGTCGCGCACGTGCCCAAGACGATTGATAATGACTTGCCGTTGCCCGGCACTGCGCCGACGTTCGGTTACGAAACCGCCCGGCATTACGGCGTCCAAATCGTCCGCAACCTTATGGAGGATGCGCGCACCACGTCGCGCTGGTACCTGATCATCAGCATGGGCCGGGCGGCGGGTCATCTCGCGCTCGGTATCGCCAAGGCTTCCGCCGCCACGCTTTCGGTCATCTCCGAGGAGTTTCGCGGCCGGCCCGTTAGCGTTGACGAAATCTGCGATATCATCATCGGCTCCATCATCAAGCGCAAAGCCGAGGGTTCCCAGTACGGCCTCGTCGTGCTCGCCGAGGGCTTGATTGAATCGCTGGGTGAAAAGGGCCTGCTGGCCGCGATGCCGGAAGGCCAGCTTGAACGCTTTGGCAAGATCGTCCGTGATGACCACGGGCATCTACGCCTCGGTGAAATTGAATTTGGCCGCCTGATGAAGGAGTTTTTGACCGCGCGCCTGGAAAAGCTTGGGATTAAGATGACCTTTATCGACAAGGATCTAGGCTACGAACTCCGGTGCGCTGACCCTATTCCCTTCGACGCCGAATACACCCGCGACCTCGGCTATGCTGCCGTGAAATTTCTGCGGTCGTCCGACGCTGACAAATACGGGGCCATCATCAGCTTCGTGGACGGCAAAATGAAACCGCTGCCGTTCGAAGACATGCTGGATCCCCAGACCGGTCGCATGCAAAACCGCCGGGTCAACGTTGACGGCGAAGCCTATGAGTGCGCCTTGGCCTACATGATTCGCCTCGAACGCGAGGACTTTGAGGACGCGAAGCAGCTTGGCAAACTCGCCGCCGTCATCAAGGTCACGCCGGACGAATTCAAGAACCGCTTCGGCTATCTGGTTGGTCTGAAGTAACCATTCCCATATCGCGAACGGTGTTGGTTGCAATACGGTCGCGATTTTTCTAATAATTCGCTAAACCCGCCGGGCTGCGCTAACGTCGTCCATGTTTTTCATTGGTCTTGGGACCGCCGCTCCGCTCCAGCGCTACGAACAACGCGAATGTTGGGACGCTTTGCGCCACTCGGCTCCGTTCGCGCAACTCACCCCGCGTTCGCATGCCATCCTGAAAAAAGTCCTCTGTGGCGACAACGGCATCGGCTCGCGCCATCTCGCGCTGGATCCGCTGTCGGATGTTTTTGAACGCACGCCGGACGCGTTGCAGGCGCGTTTCGCCCGGCACGCCCCCGCGCTCGCCGTTGCGGCCGCGCTGCGCGCTTTGCAGGATGCCGGCTGCACCGCCGATCAGATGGATGCCGTCCTCATCAGCACCTGCACCGGCTATCTTTGTCCGGGTCTGACCAGCTACGTCAGTGAACAACTCGGCCTCCGCCCGGATGTGTTTTGCCTCGACCTGGTCGGCCAGGGTTGCGGCGCCGCGCTGCCCAACTTCCGCGCCGGCGAGGCGATACTCTCGGCCGGTCGCGCCCAAAAAGTCCTCTCCATTTGCGTCGAGGTATGCAGCGCCGCCTTTTTCCTCGATGACGATGCGGGCGTGCTGATCAGTGCCTGTCTCTTCGGTGACGGTGCGGGTGCAGCCGTTTTATCTTCCCAACCTTTGCCCCGCCGCCGGCGCGTTGAATGGAAATTTGCCGGCTCGCGCCTCGTGACTGCCGAGCGCGACACGCTCCGTTTCCGCCACCAGAACGGCATGTTGCGGAACATCCTGCTGCCCCAGGTTCCGCAAATCGCCAGCAAAATTGCGGGTCAGTTATTTTCAGATTCCCTCGTCGAGGCCGGTGTTGCTCGTAGCCAGATTAACGGATGGATTTTGCACACCGGCGGGCGCGACGTGATCTTGGCGTTGCGTGATAAACTCCAATTGACCGAGGCGGATGTGCGCCACAGCTCCGCCGTCCTGCGCGAATTCGGCAACATCAGCAGTCCGACCGTTTACTTTGTCCTGGAAGCGGCGTTGAACGACTCCGTGCCGGACGGTCTCTGGTGGATGTCCGCGTTCGGCGCGGGCTTTAGCTGCCATGGAGCCTTGCTCGAAGTGGGAAAGTGAAACGCCTGGTCCAACCTGAATTGCTCGACACGCTGCCGCCGGACGACCCGCGCGCGCGCCGTTCCCGCCGCGATTTGCATCGCGTCAACGCCTGGATGCGAAACCCCGCCTTGTTGGCCCGCGCACTTGCAAACCATTGGCGTGCGCCCGCCCCAAGGCAGATCACCGAACTCGGGGCCGGTGATGGAAACTTTTTGTTGGCAGTCGCCAAAACCATCGCGCCCCGCTGGCCGAAGGTGAACGTGGCGTTGCTTGACCGGCAACCGATTGTTTCGAGCGCAACCTTCGCCGCCTTTACCTCGCTGGGCTGGCGTGCGGAAGCGGTAGTCACCGATGTTTTCGCCTGGCCGCCGGCGAACCATGACATCGTCATCACCAATTTGTTCCTGCACCACTTTGAGGAACCACGGCTGGCTGAACTGCTCCGCCTGATTGTAGCTCGCACGAGGTTGTTTGTCGCCCTGGAACCGCGCCGCGCCGCGTGGCCGCTATTTTGCAGCCGGATGCTCTGGGTCATCGGCGGCAACGAGGTCACGCGGCACGATGCCCCGGTGAGCGTGCGTGCCGGCTTTTCCGGCCCGGAATTGTCGGCTTTGTGGCCGGACCGTAAAGGCTGGCAACTGACTGAACAATCCGCCGGTCCCTTCAGCCACCTTTTCATTGCGCAGAAAACCACCTGAATCATGGCCGGGGCCAAATCCATCACGATTGTCGGCGGCGGCCTCGCCGGGTTGACGCTGGGCATCGGGCTGTGCCGGCGCGGCGTGCCCGTCACGATTTGGGAGGCAGGCCATTATCCCCGCCATCGGGTCTGCGGCGAGTTCATCAGCGGCCGCGGTCAGGCTGCGCTCGCGCGCTTGGGATTACGCGAGGAGTTGGCCGCCGCCGGTGCCGTCCCCGCGCAGACCGTCGCTTTCTATTCTGCCACCCGTGCCACCGCGCCCCGTTCGTTGCCCTCGCCGGCGCTTTGCCTTTCCCGCTTCAAACTGGACGTCGCCCTCGCCAAAATCTTCCGCGATCTCGGCGGCGAATTATTCGAAGGCCGGCGAGTTTCTGGCGACGATCTGGGCGAAGGTCAGGTGCGGGCTACGGGGCGGCGGCCCGAAGTGGAACCGGGCGGGGCGCGCTGGTTTGGTCTCAAGCTTCACGCGCGGAACGTGTCGCTCGCAGCCGATTTGGAAATGCACGTCTCGCCGCGCGGCTACGTCGGCCTGTGCCGCCTCAGCGACGGCGAGGTGAATGTCTGTGGCCTGTTCCGAAAAGGGGCGGGCGATGACGGCGGGAATTTAAACTCGCGCGATCTCCTGCGCGGCCAGCCGTTTTCCCCGTTGCGCGAGCGGCTGGCCGGCGCGGTGTTCGCCGCGGAATCATTTTGCGCCGTCGCCGGGCTTTCGTTGCGGCCGCAGCAGGCCGCCGCGCGCGCCGGGCTTTGCCTCGGCGACGCCATCACCATGATTCCACCGGTTACCGGCAACGGCATGTCCATGGCTTTCGAATCGGCGGAGGTCGCGGTGACGCCGCTCGCCGCATGGAGCCGGGGCGAGGCGTCCTGGATCGAAGCGCGCTGGAAAATCTCGCGCGATTGCGACTCCGCTTTTGCCCGCCGCCTTGTGTGGGCGAAATGGCTGCAGCGACTTATCCTCACCCCTGCGTTGCAAGACCCGCTCGTCGCGCTGGCCGGCCGCAGCGACGGGTTCTGGCGGATGGCCTTTGCCCGGACACGCTGAATTTTGTGGCGGCGCTCATTGACCGCCGTATAACCTGCAAAGGCGTCGCTCATCCCGCGCCGCTAGATATATGAAACCGCTCGCGGACTGCCAGCTTTACACCTTCGTGGACACGGCTTACCTGCACGGCCGCGCGCCGGAACTTGTCGCGCAGCAACTGTGCGATGGGGGCAGTGATTTGATCCAGCTCCGCGCCAAAAATTCTACTCCCGAAGACATTCGGCAAATGGTGAAAAAAATATTGCCCGTCACACGCCGGGCTAGTGTCGGTCTCGTCATCAACGATCATCTGGAAATCGCCAGCGACCTCGGGGCGGACCTGTGTCATCTGGGGCAGGAAGATTTTTTCGCTGCCGGCCATGTCAATGTTTCTGACCTTAAACTTAAGTATTCAAAATTAAAAATTGGCCTGAGTACCCACGCTCCGGCGCAGGCCCGGGGCGCGCTCGCTGCCGGGGCGGATTATATCGCCATCGGTCCGGTGTATGCCACCGGGACCAAGCCGGCGGCCACGCCGGTGACGTTGGATTATGTCCGCTGGGCGGCGGTGAATGCGACCGTCCCTTGGTTTGCGATTGGCGGGATCAATCTGGAGACGCTCGATGCCGTGCTGGCGGCGGGTGCCCGGCGGATTTGTGTCGTCTCCGCGATTCTTAACGCGCCGGACATAGCCAAAGCTTGTCTGGAATTCCGTCGTCGATTACCGGATTTGGTGGATTGAGTCCAGACGGCAAGGGTTAAGTCCGACGGCACACCGGAAAAATTACTTTTTTAATCCTAGCGCCCACTGGATGCCTCCAAGAATGTGTTGTTGGTAGGCTTTGCTGATGGCGGCGTCATTCCTGCGGTCCTTGAGATTTGGATCAGAGTCCCAGATGTCCTCGCGGTGGCCAAGGGATGTGTAAAAAACCCGACCCTGGCCGTAAGGCTTGCACCAGGAGACGGGGAAATGTCCCGGCGAATTGTTTTCCGGATGCCGGTCAAGGATGAGCAGGTCGTGAACATTTGTCGGGTTGTAGTTTTTGAACTGGTAAATCTCCTCTTGCTGGATGGCCCAGGTCTTGCCCAATGTCGCCGTGGCGGGATTCTCCGGGTCCTGGTTCAGGCAAACCACGCTTACCTGCGGGCCGTGATGCTGGAACTCACCGCCAAGCATCGCCGTGAAATCCGGCCAGTGGTGAAATGTGTCGCTGGCTGCGTGGATGCCGATGAACGCATGACCGGCCTTGATCCAGTCGAGAAATCCCTGGGGGTCGGGGATCGGCAGATCACCCGTGGTGCTCGCAAAGATCACGCCGTCATAGTGCTTCAAAGACTCCGGCGATAGTTTTTGGAGCGCGGTTTTCAATTTTAAATTCCACGCGGCCTCGGCGGCGGCGAATGCTGCTTGGTCCGCCTCGCTGGCGGCGGGGTTTAATTTCGCAGGAAACCCCGTGGCCGGATGTCCCGGCGGCTGCTCCACAAATTCCACCGTGAAATCGCCGCTGTCGTGCGCGAGCTGCGTAAGGATTTTTTCCGCTGTCGGGATTGAGCTGTGCCGGAATCCGGTTGTTGTCGTGACGACCAGGAGTTTTTTAGGTTCAGCATGGAGCGAAGTCACCGCCAGTGCGGCCATCAACAGTGTGGCTAGAATTTTCATAAAGGTTCGAATTGCTTTAACAATGTTCAAGGTTCATTCACCAGCGGTACCGGCCGCACCCAGATGTTGCGGAAGGCGACGGCGTTTTTGTGGAATTGCAACGCCATCGGGCCCGTTGGGTTGTGGGCAGTGTATTGGCCTACGGAGCGGTAGGTGGTGTCGCCGCGGATGGCTTGATGGTTCTGCACCACCACGCCGTTTAGGATCACCGTGACATACCCCGGTACCGTCAGCTTTCCGTCGGCGTCAAAATGCGGCGTGGTAAAAATGAGGTCGTAGGTCTGCCATTCGCCCGGTGCCCGGCATGCATTTGCGAGCGGCGGATGCTGGGAATATACCGCGCCGGTGGCGCCGTCCGCGTAGGTGGGGTTGTGGTAGCAATCTAGCACCTGGACTTCGTAGCGCCCCATTAAAAATACGCCGCTGTTCCCGCGGCCCTGGCCCGAATCGGTTGGCGGGGCCGGCTCGCGAAATTCCAGATGCAACTGGAGGTCGCCAAATTCATTCGTCGTCACAATGTCATCTTTGGCCGAAATCATCGCCCCGTTTTCAATCGTCCACGGCGCCGGGCCGCCGGTTCGTTTGTTGCGCCAGGATGCCAAATCTCTTCCGTCGAACAATACCACGGCGTCGTTGGGTGGAGTGGCCAGGGTGCTGAACGATGCGCCCGGCGTGACCACCGGCGGCTGTGGTCGGGCCGGATCATGGACGTGCCACCGGCCATCCGGTTGCATCGGCGTGTCCTGAAAACCGGTGACGCCATCAATGACGATTTCTTGGGGCTTTGGCGTGGGGGCGAACGGCGTATTGGAATTTTGCGCCAGCGCTGGCAGGGCCCAAATAATTGCCGAGGCGATGAGCGTCTGGATTCGATGATTCATTGTCATGATAATTTAGATCCTTGGAAACTTCGTCCACTTCGCTTTGGCGGCCGCCGATTTCACGGCGGTTTCAATGAAAGCCATGCCGATGACGCCGTCATCCACCGTCGGGAAATCACCGCTGGCAGGCTTGCCCGCGAGATTGGCGCGGATGGCGGCGATGGCTTCAAGATAAATGTTCGCGAATGCCTCGATGAACGCCTCGGGATGGCCGAACGGCAGGCGCGTGAATTTCTTCGCGGAG
>CAIQEI010000107.1 GCA_903870815.1 uncultured Verrucomicrobia subdivision 3 bacterium | reverse complement strand
GGATCGTAAATGCCCTTGTCCATGCGGCGGAGAAATTCCGTCATGTCAATCGTCTCGACGCGCATGCCGAGGTAACTCTCGAAAAACGGCTGGTCCACGATGGAACCGGCGATGCCCATCGAGACGCCGCCCATCCCGAGATACGATTTGCCCCGCATTAATGCCACCGCCAGGCCGGCGCGGGCAAAACGGAGAATCTTTTCCTGCACGTCGGCGGGAATGGATTTGTCGGTGCCGTCCTGCACGTCGTGGCCGTAAATGCTGAACGCCGGCAGTCCCTTCTGCGAATGCCCGGCGAGCACCGCTGCCAGGTAAACCGCGCCGGGCCGTTCCGTGCCGTTGAAGCCCCAGACAGCCTTGGGCACCTGCGGGCTCATGTCCATCGTCTCGCTGCCGTAGCACCAGCAGGGCGTGACGGTAAGCGACACGCCCACGCCTTCGCGCGCGAATTTTTCCGCGCAGGCCGAGGCCTCGGCCACGCCGCCGATGCAGGTGTCGGCGATGACGCATTCCACGCGCTTGCCGTTCGGATAGCGCAGGCTGGCGGAGATGAGCTTCGCGGCGGACTTGGCCATGTCCATCGTTTGTTTTTCGAGCGATTCGCGGACGCCGCCGAGGCGGCCGTCGATTGTGGGCCGGATGCCGATTTTGGGAAGGGAGCCGTTGAATACAGATGATTTCATAGTTTTCGATTGTGCGGTTAAGTTGCCGGGGGATTACCTAAGCTGTTAGCCGGCTGGTGTTGCATGAGATTAAATTCCCGCGCTGGCAAAACGCAAGCTTGTTTGCTAAATTTTTGGCCATGAATTTTCTGGCGGGAACTTGGGTCGGCGTGTGGCTGGCGGGGCTGGGGCGTATCACCCTGCTCTCCCGCGAAGCCATCGCGTCCGTCCTGACGTTCAAATTCTCCCGGCGCGACGTTCTGTACCAGGTTTATTTCATTGGCATCAAATCGCAGTCCGTTGTCATCGTCACCGGCGCGTTCACCGGCATGGTGCTGGCGGCCCAGACTTACTTCCAGTTCCACAAGGTCAAGATGGACACCGCCACGCTCGCGGTGGTGAGCGTCTCGATGTGCAGCGAACTCGGCCCGGTGCTGACGGCGCTCATGGTGGCCGGTCGCGTCGGCGCGGCCATCGCGGCGGAGATCGGCACGATGCGCGTGACCGAGCAGATTGACGCCCTCCGCACACTGGCGACGCATCCGGTGGATTATCTGGTGGTGCCGCGGCTCATCGCGGCGAATATCGCCCTGCCGCTGCTGACGGTGGAGTCCATGAGCGTCGGCATTGCGGCGAGTTATTTCGTGGGCGTCTATCTGCTGGGCATAGAGCCGACTTATGCGTGGTGGAACATGCTCAAGTATTCACACGATTCGGACGTGATGATCGGCATGGTGAAATCGGTCGTCTATGGCGGCATCATCGCCCTGATCGGCTGCTACAAGGGGCTTTCGTGCAGTGTGGGCGCGGAAGGCGTCGGGCGCGCCACGACGGAGGCCGTGGTGTATTCGTCCATCACGATCCTGATCTGCAACTTTTTCCTGACCATGCTGCTGGAACAACTCTGCGTCATCTTCGGCCTATGATTGAAGTGCGCCATTTGAATAAAAGTTTCGGCGCGCAGCGGGTGCTGGAGGACGTCAACTTCCGGATTGAGCACGGCGACTCGGTCGCCATCATCGGCCGCAGCGGCGGCGGCAAAAGCGTTTTGCTCAAGCACATCATCGGCCTGTTGCAGCCGGATTCGGGCGCGGTGCTGGTGGACGGCGAGAACATCGTGGCGATGAATGAGCGCCAGTTGCTGCGCGTGCGCCGGAAATTCGGCATGGTCTTCCAGGGCGCGGCCCTGTTCGACTCGATGACCGTCGCCGAAAACGTGGCGTTCGGCCTGCGCCGGCACGAGCACCTGACCGAGGGGGAAATCGCCCGGCGCGTGGCCGCCACCCTGGACATGGTGGATCTCCCGGGCACGGAAAAAAAGAACCCGGCGGAGCTGTCCGGCGGCATGCGCAAGCGCGTCGGCCTGGCGCGCGCCATCATTTACGAACCGCAGATCGTGCTTTATGATGAGCCGACGACCGGCCTCGACCCGATCGTGTCTGACAGCATTGACAAGCTGATGATCCGCGTGCGCGACCAGTTGAAGGTGACCAGCATCGTCGTCACCCACGACATGCGCAGCGCGCGGCGCGTGGGCAAACATGTGCTGATGCTGCACGAGCGGAAAATTTACGCGAACTGCACCCCCGAGGCGCTGTTCGCCTCGTCGGATCCGGTGGTGCGGCAGTTCGTCGACGGGGTGGCGGACCCGTAGAAAATTTATTGATTCATCATGGAAAAATCGCGATTGGAATTGAAAGTCGGGCTGTTTGTCCTCCTCGGCCTGGCGCTGCTCGCCGGGCTGCTGATCCAGTTCAGCAAAAGCACCAGCCTCTGGCGCGGCACCTACGAGTTGCATCTGCACGCGGCCAACGTCGGCGGCATCAAGCCCCGCGCCGGCGTGCTGCTCGCCGGCGTGCAGGTTGGCAGCGTGTCGCAGATCCAGCTCACGCCGGACGGCAAAAGCGTGACCATGATCCTGAAAATCTACAACGAGTTTCCGATTTACCACGACGCGCGGTTTGTCATCGAGCAGTCCGGCTTTCTCGGCGACCAGTTTGTCTCGGTCATTCCCACCACCAACACGCCGCCAGCCCTGGCCAACGGTGCCGACGTGCCATGCGAAGAACCGTTTAACTTGCAGGAAGTCGCGCGCGGCGCGGCGGGCTTTATCGTGCGTATTGATGAGACGGCCAAGAAACTCGACGCCTCGGTGACCGATTTGCGCGCCCAGGTGTTGAACGCGCAAACCCTCTCCAGTTTCGGCACCTCGATCACCAACCTGAAAGTGTTTACCGAGCAGGCGCTCGTCGCCGTTCAGGGCATCAATGACATCGTGACCACCAACGGCGCGCAGGTCAGCCTCGCCGTCAGCAACGCGATTCTATTTTCCACTGACCTGACCCAGTTGGCGGATTCGGCACGGAGCGTGCTGGCCACTAACAGCGTGAACCTCAACCAGGCCACCCGGGACCTCGCCGACACCACGGCGACGTTCAAGCAGCTTGCCGCTGATTTGTCAGCCGGCCGGGGCCTGGCTGGCGCCATTCTGCAAAGTCCCGACTTGGCGACGAACTTCCAGTCCATCGCTGCCAATCTGGCCGTCACCAGCAGCAACTTGAACCGGCTCGGACTTTGGGGCATTCTGTGGTCGCACAAACCGCCCCCCACCAACAACCCGGCCACCACCAAAAACTCCCGACGATGAATCCTCTCTGGCCCATCCGCATTTTGTTCCTTGGCCTCTGCATTCTTGGCGGCTACGCAGTCAGCCAGGCGGCGCAGTATATTAATGACCCGCACGGCGCCCTGCTCGGCATGGCCATCGGCTTCGGTTTCGGCGGCCTACTAATTGCCGTGGACGAAATGCTCAAGGGTTTTTCGCTCCGCGCGTTTTCCGCCACCACTTTCGGACTGTTTCTCGGCTGGCTCGTCGCGCTGCTCGTGGATCACTCCGGCCTGTTCGGCGATAGCGAGGGCAACACGCGCCAGCTCATCCGGCTCGCGCTGTTTCTGGGTTTCGGCTACATCGGGATGGTGCTGGCCATGCGCAGCAACAAGGAGGATTTTTCGCTCCTCATCCCCTATGTCCGCTTCTCGCCCCAAAACAAGCCGGAGAACCTGCTGCTGTTCGACACCAGCGTCATCATTGACGGCCGCATCGCCGACCTCATCGAGGCCCGGTTCATCGAAGGCCTCGTGATTGTGCCGCGCTTCGTGCTGCTGGAACTCCAGCAGATCGCCGATTCCACCGATGATGTGAAGCGCGCCCGCGGCCGGCGCGGCTTTGAAGTGCTCAACCGTCTCCAGCACAACACCAAGATCGAGGTCCGCATCCACGACGGCGATTTTCCCGAGGAAAAAGGCGTCGATGCCAAGCTGGTCCGCCTAGCCCGCAACCTGAACGCCAAGCTCTACACCAACGACTACAATCTCGCCAAGGTCGCCGGCCTCCAGAATGTTTCCAGCGTCAATCTCCATGAGATCAGCCACCTCATGAAGGCCGCGCTCATCCCCGGCGAAGTCGTCCAGCTCAAGATCGTCCGGGAGGGCCGCGACAAGGGCCAGGGCATCGGCTACCTGCCCGACGGCACCATGGTCATCGTCAACCACGCCCAGGATCAAATCGGCCAGGCCGTCAACGCCCATGTCCTGAGCACCGTCCAGACCGGCGCCGGGGTCCTCGTCTTTGCCGAGGTCAAACCGGAACCCGCCAAATGAACCCGGCCACCATTTACCGGGCGCTCAATCCCGCCGACGCGCAACTGGTTTTCTCCCGCCTGGAAGCGGCCGGCTTTCATCCCTTTGTCGCCGACGAGGCGGCGGCCCTCGGCATGGAAGGCTACGCGCTCGCGGCGGGCGGCATTCGCGTGCAGGTGCCGGAAGCGGAAGCGGCCGATGCCGCGGAGTTTTTGGCCCCGCCCGCCGAATGAAATTTCAGCGCCAGCTCCGGTCGTTGAAACGAATCCTGCCCGGCGAAATTTTTCTCCAGCCCGCCACGCTCGCCCGTTACGCCGGCGATAAATGGTTCGCCGTCCGGCAGCCCGACGCCGTCGCCCTGCCCCGCTCCGCCCAGTCGGTTTCGACCCTCTTGCGATTCGCGCACAAAAATAAAATTCCCGTGACGCCGCGCGGTGCCGGCCACGGTTATGTCGGCGGCTGCGTGCCGGTGCATGGTGGTATCGCGCTTTCGACCGAGCGGATGAATCAGATTTTGGAGATCAATCCCGCCGATTTCGTCGCCGTCGTCCAGCCGGCCGTCAACACCGCCGCGTTTCAAGCCGCCGTGGAAAAACTGGGCCGCTACTATCCGCCTGATCCCGCCAGCCGCGCCGATAATTCCCTCGGTGGCAACATCGCCACCAATGCCGGCGGTCCGCGCTGCTTGAAATACGGCGTCACCCGCGATTACGTCCTCGGCCTCGAAGTCGTCCTCGCCGACGGCACCATCGTCCGGCTCGGCGGCCGCACCCACAAAAACAAGACCGGCTTCGACCTGCACCGGCTCTTCGTCGGCTCCGAAGGCCTGCTCGGCGTCATCACCGAAGCGACCTTGAAACTTCTGCCGCTGCCACCGTTCCGGGCCAACCTGGCCGTGGGGTTTGGTTCAATGAATTCGGCGGTGCGCGCCTTGCAGGCGATTTTCGCCGCCGGGTTTCTCCCGTGCGCGGCCGAGCTGGCGGATAAATTCACGCTCGCCGCCGCCGCTAAAAGAACCCAGAGTCCCCGGCTCCTCGGCTGCCAGGCGCACTTGATCGTGGAACTGGATGGACAGGAAAAATCCGTCCGCCACGAAATCGCCGCGGTGGAAAAAATTGTGCGGCGGCAAAAACCGCTCTTCGTTGAACGCGGTTTCGGGAACCGACAGTGCGAAGCCGTCTGGCAGGTCCGCCGCGAGTTTTCTTACGCGCTCCGCGATACCGGCCTCACGAAACTGAACGAGGACATCGTTGTGCCGCGCGGCCGGCTGGAGGCATTGTTCAAGTTCACGGCCGCATTGCAAAAGCGGCACGGACTGCAATTGGCCTGCTTCGGCCACGCCGGCGATGGCAACATCCATACGAACGTCATGGTGGATTACCACCAGCCCGGCGCGAAAGCCCGCGCCGAGGCTTGCCTCGATGAGCTGTTTCGCTGGGTGATTGCTTCCGGCGGCAGCATCACGGGCGAACACGGCATCGGCCTCGCCAAGAAACGCTGGTGGCCGATGGCCGTTTCCAAAGAAACACAGAAGCTGCACCGCACCATCAAAACCGCGCTCGACCCGCACGGCATCTTGAATCCCGGGAAATTTGTCTGAACTCTCGGAGGGCCGAGTTCCACGAGTCCCCGATTTTCCCTTGAAGTGGGGCCTCTCGGAGTTCGTCCCTCCGCGGTTGTTCAAATCACGGATTCTTCAGCCGGAAAAACAAATCTCCCGCCGGACTGGTGAGGTTCAGAAATTTGTGCCGCTCGTAAGCGCCAGCGTGATGAACAGGTTTTGAAAAGGTGTTCTCATGGAATAAAGATCATGGTTTCCCCGCCACCATTTTGTTGGGTTTATGGCCCGTTCAAAACGCGGTAGAAGCGCTGTTTGTTCGTGGCCTGACTATCCTGAATGAAGGCCGATTGGGCGGGCAGGTTTGTGATCAGCAGGGTCAGCCAGTTGGAAAGCGGGATGGAAAGATTGGTCGTGGTCAGGACGGTGTAATTACTGCCGGGCACGCCGCCCAGATTGAACCCGAATTGGGTAACCGATACCCGCCTCGGTTGACCAACCGTTGGCGTCGTGGAAAGCGTGTTCAGTGCGAACGTCGTCGAGGCGCCGGCGACAACTACCCCGAAGGCACCCGGATAGCCGGTCGTATTGGTGCCCAGATATTTGAAGAAGTTGAGCACACCCGTGTAAGTTTGTCCCAATTGCAAAGTGCCAGCCGGAATGTTCACGGAGGTTGCCGTTTCCGTCAGAACCAAGTTGCTGCCCGGAGCTGGCGTGCTGAACACCTGTGCTCCATTTGTATCATTAATAAATAGCCAGATGGTTCCGTTGGTGTTTATGCCGCCGGTAAAGGCATCCCATTGCAACAGAAAATCATTGTTCGGGTTGAGGGTTTGGGCAGCCGCAAAATTGGCGATATGCGGCGCTCCCGGATAGGCGAATGACGGCAGGTTGAGGATGGGAAACTGGTTTCCGTTGTCCACCGTGGAAATCGCAAACGAATAATCACCGGTCGGGTAGGCCGTGTCAAAGGCGGATTGGCTGGCAAAGGGCTCGCGAATTTCAAGCCCGATGGCCGTGTTGCCGGACGGGAAACCCTTCACCGCACTCGTTGGCAAAGTGACCGTCGCAATTGAAACCAGTCCCAAGGCGGACTGATCGATATCCAAATAGGCGTTGAACGGTCCGTAAGCATTGTCCGGCACGGGGGCGCCGGCGTTCGTCTGAACATAGTCGGCTTCCTTTTCCAGATAGTAATCCAGCACATCCGGCGTCACGGCGGTGCTGGCCACGATGAAATTGGCCGTGCCGCTGTTGTTGTTTATGCTCACACCGACGGTGTTCGGGCATACATAATTGCCGCTGCCAAGAATGCCATCCAAACTGTTATTGCCGCCGCTGCAATTCACACTGACATTCCAGTAATTGGTGTTCACGACATTAATTGAATAATTGCCGTTGCTGTCGGTGCTCGCCTGCGCTTGATAATTGTCGGGGCCGATGTTCGCGTTGGCATTCACCTGCACATTGGCGACGGGCGCGCCATTAAACGATACATTGCCGTTGATGTGATTGGTTGCGAGGTAGACGGTGAAGTTTTGCAGAAAGGCTTGTCCGTTGGTCAGGATGGTGCTGGTGCCTTGCGAAAAAACATAGTTCGTGGGATTGCTGTCGCCGCTGACATACATGCTCCAGTTCCCGGCTAGCGCGCCGGCCACATAATTCCCGTTCGCATCCGTGATGCCCTGGGATTCATACAGGTAGTTGTTGTCCTGTTGCTGCGCCGAGAGGTTGATCCCCGCCAGCGGATGATTCAGGTTGTCCTTGACGAGGCCGTAAAAAATCGCCGTACCCTTGGGGACGGCATTCGTCACGCCGCTGACACTCCCTCCCGTGGTGTCCACATGCACATTGGTTTGCAACCCAAGATAGCCATAAGGCATCAACCCCTGTTCGTTGTTCTCGACCTTCCATTGATTGGTAGTGACCCGGGCGGTGAAATTCCCGTTCGTGTCCGTAAAAGTCACCGTCAGCAGCCCGCTTTGCGTCTGCGCTGGCACCAGTAGCCCGGCGATGCCGAGGCCGGGATTATTGGCGTCCACAATCCTGCCGGAAATGCTTTGTGAGGCGACCCGCAGGTTCAGGTTCGTGGTGATGGGCGTGCCCCCCAGGACCAGATTAGCCGCCACCGACGTGTCGGCCACATAATTGCTCTTGATCGCCGCCAGCGTGTAAGTTCCCGGCGGCGCCTTGATGGTATAGCTGCCCGCATTGTTGGCCACCACGCCGCCCACCACTTGCAAATTTCCGCCGGCGGAATTGAACAACAGGACTATGGCATTGGGCAGCGTTGTGGCGGTGCCGTTGCTCACCACGTTGCCGGTGAACGATCCCGCGTAGGTGGAATTAGTGACCATGAAGAGATTGTTGGTGATCGCCGGAAAATGGTTGACCGGACTGTAAAGCCGGAACGCATATTTCCCCGAAATCGCCTGCGGTGAACCGGTTTGAAAAACCATTTTCGCTGTGATCGTGCCGTTGGCGGTGCCGTCCGTATCGCCGGGCACATTGAAATTGGTCACCAGGGTGTTGTTGTTGTGGTAGAGGCTCTGCTGGCCGTCGGTCAGTTGAAACTGTTGCCACAAAAAATCTCCGCTATCAATGACGCCATTGGTGTTCGCATCCAGATACCCCTGCAGAACAACGGTTTCAGTGTTCGTCAATCCGGTTATTTGGAAAGATATTACGCCGCTGTAGGTGTTGCTGACCGCGGCCGGAGTAATGGTAAGACTGACGGCATAGGCGGATTGAACCAGGCCGGCAAACAACGCCAGCACCAGGAATAAAGTTTGAATGCGAGTTTTCATGGCAGCCCAATTGGAGTTGTGGTTCCTTTGGCCGGCAACCGTTTATCTGTGGAACTTATGCCAGTCTTTAGCATTTTTAAATGCTGGCGTGGAAAATTCAAGCCCAAAAGCCCTTCATTGGATGGCCCGTAAAATACCGTTGGTGAAACAAAGGATGTTCGTCCCGCCGCCCGGCACCAGCACCGCCAAGTTGATTGTGAGCCCACCGGTGACGCCGTTGACCGGAAGGTTTGTCAGGCCGGCGCCGTTCCCGTTGTAGTAACCATTGAACTGGCCATTGATGTTGTTGAAGCTGTTCGTCAGGTATAACTGCGCCCCGGTTCCGCCGCTCGCCAGGCTATTCGGGTTTAAGTTCGTCAGCCCGCTGCCGTTGCCATTGAAATAACCGCTGTAAAATCCGTTGTATATGTTGAAGCTGTTTGTCAGGTAGAGCTGCGCCCCGGCTCCGCCGCTCAACAGATTATATGGATTCAAGTTCGTCAACCCGCTGCCGTTGCCGTTGAAATATCCGCTATAAAATCCGTTGTAGATGTTGAACGCGTTCGTCAGGTAGATCTGCGCGCCGGCTCCGCCGCTCGCCAGACTATTCGGGCTCAAGTTCGTCAGCCCACTGCCGTTACCGTTGAAATATCCGCTGTAAAATCCGTTGTAGATGTTGAACGCGTTCGTCAGGTACAACTGCGCTCCGGCTCCGCCGTTCGCCAGGCTATTCGGGCTCAAGTTCGTCAACCCGCTGCCGTTGCCATTGAAATAACCACTGTAAAATCCGTTGTAGATGTTGAACGAATTCGTTAGGTACAGCTGCGCCCCGGCTCCGCCGTTCGCCAGGCTATTCGGGTTCAAGTTCGTCAGCCCGCTGCCGTTGCCATTGAAGTAACCGCTGTAAAATCCGTTGTAGATGTTGAACGGGTTCGTGAGGTAGAGCTGTGCCCCGGCTCCGCCGCTTGCCAGATTGTATGGATTCAAATTCAACAGCCCGCTGCCGTTGCCGGAAAAGGAAGTGGCGGTGATGGTGCCCGAAACCTCAAGGGCTGTGGTCGGGTTGAGGGTGCCGATGCCGACGCCGCCCTGGGTGAAGACCGTGGGATTGGCCCGGATCTCCAGCATTTGATTCGCGCTGCCGGCATCGTTCACCGATTCAATTCCGACGCCGGAAGCCTGCCCGCCTTCAAACAACGACAGCACCCGGTTGGTGCCCGCGCGGATCTGAAATATCCGTGTGGGGTTCGTCAACCCGATGCCGACGCTGCCGTTGGTGAGGAGTTGATTTCCGCTGAAAACATTTCCGCCGGCGCGCAGGGCGACATTGGCGGAGAGCCGCGGGTCGGCCACCGTACCACTGACGAGATTACTTGCATTGAGATTCGCGAGCGCCGAACCATCTCCGGAATAGAGGTTGGCGGTGACCGTGCCGGCCACCTGCAACGCCGAAACCGGATTGAGGGTGCCGATACCGACGTTGCCCTGCGTATAGACCGTGGGGTTGGCGCGAATCTCCAGCATCTGATTGGCACTGTTGGCATCGTTCACCGATTCTATCCCGACGCCGGAAGCTTGCCCGCCCTGAAATAGCGACAGTACCCGATCCGTCCCGGAACGGATTTGAAAAATCCGGGAGGGATTGGTCAAACCGATGCCAACGCTGCCACTCGTGACAATCTGATTTCCGCTGAAAATGTTGCCACCAGTTCGCAGGGCGACATTCGTCGAAAGCGACGCGTCACCGATGATGCCCATGATGTTGGTGGCAGAAATTGAATTCGCGCTAGTGGCCGTGCTGGCCGACACCGCATTACCAGCGCTGGCCGCATAGATGGCGTAAGGCGTGGGTGTGACCGGCGTGCGCGGAGCCAGCGGCGTAAACCCGGCCCCGCCATTCGTCCGCACCGCCACCTCCAGCCAGTTGCTGGTGCCGGTGAAAACGGCGGGACCAAAATCCACCAAAGTGGTGAACAGCCCGTTCGTCACGGCGATGGCGCTGTTCGTGACCGGTCCCGCCACGGCAACGCCGGCGGTATTCGTGGCGAATACGGTGAACATCAGGTCGTAGCTGCCATTCGCCGGCACGAGGCCGCTGTTGAGCCGGCCCTGATACGTGAACGCCGTGCCTTGGGCGAAAACCGTTGATAGGGGAATGGTCAACACTGAAAGCAGCAAAAGCACAGCTGCACCTAAAAACAGTTTTTTCATGATGGTTTGGAATCTGATTTGCGCCCCCGATCCGTTGCCCCCTACGTTCCCAAAACACCAAAGTATCGTCAAAGGCAAAACCGCCGGAACCACGGAAATTGGCAACCAAGTCGGCAGTCACCAAAAAATGAGGGAAAGTTTTTCGAAAAAAACGCGACGCGTGGCCTGTGTTGCCGGACGCGTCATTCAGCCAATCCGGACGGTACGAATTCGGCTAAAATTATCCATCGGCTTATTGGGCGGGACAACGCCAGGGGTGACGGCTTTAGCATTGTGAAACCGCCGTCAAACCGGCTTAATGTGGCGCCTTGATTCGCAAACTTTTCTTCCGCGTGGTCATCGTCGTCCTGCTGCTGCTGGCGCCGATCGCCGTGGTCATTTATTTCTACCCGGAAAAAATCTTGTGCGTGGACAGCGGCCCGGTGACGGCGGACGTGATTGTCGTTTTGGGCGGCGGACTGCATGAGCGTCCCGAACGGGCGGCGGAACTGTTTCATCAGCGCGCCGCGCCGCGCATCATCATCAGCGGCGCCGGCGACGACGAGATCAACTATTACATCCTGCGGCAAAAGGATGTGCCCGCCGGTGACATTGAGGTGGAAAGCAATTCCATGACAACCCGCGAGAATGCGGAGTTCACGCTCAAGTTATTGCGTGCCGAGCACGTCCACCGCGTGATCCTCGTCACCTCCTGGTATCACTCGCGCCGGGCGCTGAAAACGTTTGAGCATTTTGCGCCGGACCTGGAATTTTATTCGCGGCCGGCGTATTTCGCCTTTGACCGCGCGGACTGGGACCAGCGCGGGAACGGCCGGCGCATGCGGCTGGAGTTTTTGAAGCTGCCCGGCTACTGGCTCCGGTACGGCGTGAATCCGTTTTGAAATAGCTTGCCCTGCCAACGGGCCTGTGACTATAATATGAATCCTTGATCGCGGGGTGGAGCAGCCCGGTAGCTCGTCAGGCTCATAACCTGAAGGTCGTTGGTTCAAATCCAGCCCCCGCAACCAATTTCCGGCCCTGAGACCCCCGTTTCAGGGCCGT
>CAIQEI010000106.1 GCA_903870815.1 uncultured Verrucomicrobia subdivision 3 bacterium | reverse complement strand
ATGGTTGGACATAGAGGAATGCCTTTGTTTATGCGGCTTTATTGTAGGTCACTAACTCCTGCGTGTGAAGCTTATTTGGGAAATATGGGTTCATGCGTCTGGTCCTTTCTTGCGTCTCAGACTAACACATCAGGTGGCCCGAAAAAGTGAAGTCACGTCACATCCTCCCGATGTGAACCTGCTCGGCGGTCTGTTTCAACTGAAGACCGAGGTCAGCAGCACCTCGCAGGATCCCCAGGTGGCCGCCGCCAATGCGCAGAGGTTCCAACAACGCATCGGGGAGGGTGTCAATTTAGTGACGGCAATCATTCAAAGAGCGATCACCCAGTGATGGGCACCAAGCGCAACAATTTACCAAGGATATAATCTAAACGCTCAAAGCAAACCCAGTTCGGTCAATTCCTCGGCCAGCATTTTTGGCGATACCACTTTCACGCCATCGATGGATTCGCCGAAGAACCGGCCAAAATCTTTTTCGTCGCCGGTGAGCAGATATTTCGCGTGTCCCGCCAAAGCCCCGCCCAGTATGGGCACGTCCTTCAGGGGCAGCTTCACCTTCAAGTCCGACTTCACCGCCGGGATGAGTTCACATTTTTTAACCAGCAAATCAAGATGCTGCAAGGCGGTGGGGAATTTCCCGGCCAGATTGCGGCGGGCTTCCTCCACCGCATAGGCGTTGGTGACACACTCGCATTCCCGGCAGAGGAAATCTAAAAAAGCGCGCATCCGACTGTGCGGAAGCGCGCCGGAAAAGAGAATGTTCGCGTCGAGGAAAACTCTCATTTCTTGAAGCGGAAGCCGGCCAAAGCCTGCTCATTGTTGCGGCTGAATTCAGCGACCCGTTTGTCGGTGTAGATCTCGACCGGGAACATGGACCCGGCCCGAATCAGGATGCCTTCCGATGTTTCCTCGGCGACCACCTGGCCGCCGCCGGTCAGCCCGATGCGCTGGCGCAACTCCTTGGGCAGGGTGAGCGTTCCGCGTCCGTTAATGTTGATCACTTTCGTCATAAATTCATCATTTCATACTTTCAGTATTTCTGCAAGGGGCTCACGGCTTTTAAATTTCGAGCCAAACCGCCTTCGGCGGCGGATGATGATTGGCCGCAAACCGGAATGCCACAGAGAGGACACCTTTTCAGACCGACCGGCCATTGGTCGTTCCAATAAAAAGCATTGCCGCAATTTTTACAGGTAACTTTGATGGTCGCCATGATGGGTTTTAAGGAATATGATAATGAACTCATTTTAGCACATCCCGGGAAAACTTGGAATTCAACCCAGGCTCCAGTGAACCGGTGGAGTTGGCGAAGAAACGTAAAAGACAATACATGCAAAATCTATGAGCAAAAAAATCATCGTGGCGGTGACTTCCGGGATTTGAAGCAACAGGGCATCCTCGGCGAAGTCGAGGCCCGGGCGTTGAAACAAGCGCTTAGCCTGCAACTGGATCACCTCCTGAAAAAGGAGGAACTGACCAAGACGCAGATGGCGGCCCGGATGAAAACGAGCTGGGCGGCCGTGGACCGGCTGCTGGATACGTCGAATTCTTCGGTCACACTGAACACGCTGGGCAAGGCTGCCCGTGCGCTTGGCCGCAAATTGAAAATTGAACTGGTGCTGGCCTGAAGTTCCGCCACCAACTTTTGATCAAAAAAAAGCCCCGGCCAGTGATGGTCGGGGTTGATTTTTAGGCAAAGCAATAACCCAATTCTCGTAATGATGAATGGTTTTGGTTGCCGATCACCACATGGTCAATCATTTCGATCTTTAACAATTGACCGGCGCGAATGAGATCGCGTGTCACCTTGATGTCGGCCTCCGACGGCGTGCTTTCGCCGCTCGGATGATTGTGGATGACCACGATTGAGGCGGCCGCCACGATGATGGCGCAGCGGAACACTTCACGCGGATGCACCAGGATGGTGTCCATCGTGCCAATCGAGAGCAACTGATGCCCTTTGACCCGCTTGCGCGTATTCAGCATCAACACTGCCATGCACTCGCATTCGGGATTGAAGTGCGGCGCCGTTGCAATGTGCAACCGCCAGTAATCCACGACCTGTTGTGGCGTCTCGCACACCAGCATTTCACTGGGCACGGGACAATCGCGAAGGGACATCACTTTGAATTCCTGCGGATTAATCACTTTCACGCCATCACCTCCGCCGGTTTCGGTGGCACCGAGATTTTGGGGATGATGTCTTCCGCCGGGTACTCCGGTTTATGGCCGAGGATGAAGTCGGCCGCCTTCTGCGCCTGCGCCGCTGCATGGACGAGGATCGTCCGATCCTGCTTCAGCGATTTCAGCCAGCCTTCGAGATACGCGGCCGAACTGTTGATGGTCCGATCCGTGATGCCGGCGTAGCCGCAAAGGAACGCACTGCCCATTTCGGCGATCAATTCCTCCTTGCCGTAAGGTTCGGAACCATAGCCGTTCCGCTCCAAGATGCCGGCACGTTTTAATCGCTTCTCATGGCCGGTCGAATGCACCAATTCATGAAACAGCGTGGCATGATAATGATCCTCGGATTCAAAACGCCCATGGTCAGGCATGTTCACCACATCGCTGGCGGGCGAATAGGACGCCATGGCCATGCCATGCTTGATGGCCGGACGTTGCGGCATATTGGCCACGAGCTCCGCCGGCAGGGTCTGGATGAAGGCCGTGTCGTCCGCCGGCGGGATGTTTTTCAGACCGGTGCATTGCGACACATTGAAGACATGATACAGGCGCAGGAACGGAATCTTCCGATCCTCGCCCGACTCACGGTCTTTCACGTTCATGGGTTTCCAGAACACGACCGGGCAAGATTTCTCGCCCGGCTTGATCTGCCCACCCATCGCATTGGCCTGCCGCAGCGTGAGCCAGTTTGGCGATTCATAATTCAGCGCCATGAGCAGGAACACGTTGATGCCGCGATACGGCTTTTGCGTGATGAGGTTGCGTGGCAGCCCGGTCTGGACGGACCACGGTTTGTGCCAGGGCACGGTGCCTTGCTCAAGCAGGGACACGATGCGGTCGGTGATACGGTCATACGATTTGTTATTCATACATTTCTCCTATGGTTGTTGGTTGTGTTTGTGAATGAACCCTGTGGTTCCAGAATGAAGCGTATGGCCGCGGGCCGTTTTGCAGGAGACGTGTGAATTTGCCGTAACCGGCAATTGAAAAACCGGTCACGCGCTGGGGCGTGACCGGCTGATTGGGCATTTAATCCGCCTTGAATTTCAGTTGTGACACCAGGCATTCGCCGGGGTCAACATCATCACGCGGACCGAGATAGACCGGCTGATACAGCACACCGCTTTCATTGGCGGCATAGAGATAGCGAGTATCCACCACCGTGCCAACCATGGGGATCTCATGATTGGCCGGGATGGTTACGTTGCCGCAGGAAACCAAACCCCGCCCTTTGAACAGCCCGAGTTCGACGCTGCGCTGGACGTTGATCTTGACGACCACCGCCGACAACGTGGCCACAAATTTGAACTTCAACTGTGGACCGCCATTGTTGGGTCGGCCTGGCATATACGGCGCGTCCAACCGCTTGAACACGATGCCTTCACGGTTTTCCCGCCGCAATCGCTGCAACAGTTCGGTCTTCTGCCCGGTCGTGAACGCGGTTTCGACCAGCCGGATATGTTTGTAGTCCGAGCGGGTCAACAACAGGAGGTCAATCAAGCGCGCTAACCGGATCCGATACGGCAACTGCCGCAAGTTTTCGCCGTTGTGTTCCAGCAGGTCGAAGGCGTGATAATCATCGCCGATGGACTCGCCATCGGGAATGAAACTGCCGGGCACGCTGCGCAGTTCGTTGGCCACCGTCTGCGGCAGGCCGACGATGAAACCCTTTTTGTTAATGCCTTCGAGGTCATCGTCCTGCTTGCGAACCAGCAGATGTCTGCCGTCGAATTTTTCCTGCGCGCAATAATTATCATCGCACAGGAGCAATTCCACTTCGGCTTCCTCCACCGGATTTAACAGTTGGGGCAAGATGCCAGACGACTGTTTGTCGATGTGCTGATAGTGCGTGCCGTCCGCGCCTTCGGTGTATCCCTTGGCTTTCTTCTCCCGAACGAGTTTGGCGTAGATTTGCTGCGCCGCGTCGTAATCCACCGGCGAAGACGTTTTTGTTCCGGTGGTCAGGGTGGCGCCCCGCCGCCCATAGGCGAAGTTGACGACGAACAGATTGCCCGCCGGGTCAATCGCGGCCTGATAGACCTTGTCCGATGACCCTTCACGGTAATACAACGAGACCCGATGTGGTGTTTCGATCACTGCATTCATGTTTATTCCTTTTGGTTGATGATTGTTTGGTAAAGAACCCTTTGAGCCCACGGTGAAGCGTATGGCCGTGCGCTATTTTCAGGGAGACGTGCAATTTTGCTGAAACCGGCAAGCCAATAAAAAAGGCGACCCGGTGGGATCGCCCGTGAGGTTTAATAATCTTCCGGCATCAAGAGTGTGGTCGCCTCACGAGTGGCTTCCGTGATGATCCAGAAGGTCACGCCGCCGGCGCTCCGATAACTGGACAGCAAACGTCGTCCGGAGCGGAGTGCATTGTCATTTTCCTGCCAGTCTTCTTCGCCCAAATCGCCCCAGTCACCGGCCTGGTGCCGTTGCAATCCGAGTTGGACCTCAGCGGGTGTGAGTTGGCCCAACGCATTGGGCGTGATGACGACGCGTCCGAGTTGAAATGAAGCGCATTGAACTGCCATGATGAATCTCCTTTGGTTGATGGTTGAATTGAACCCTGTGAACCCACGGTGAAGCGTATGGCACGATGCCATTTCAAGGGAGACGTGTGGATTTGCCGGAACCGGCATGGATTGTGTTTGATAAACCGGCCATTGCGGTTATTTTCCTGTCATGGGTTACGTCGAAGCCATCCATCGCTGGCAGTTGTTGTCAGCCGCCACGCGACAACAGTTGCGCTGGCAGGCCATTCCCCAACAGGTGGCCGACAGCATGGCATTTGAAGGTGAACCCGTTGACCTCGCATGGCTGACGAAACTCCATCCGCCCACTCCACCCGCTGGCTTGAAACCAGCCGGGGAATCCTTCGCTACTCGGAATTAGCGCCCTGGCTCGCTGAACGCGTGCTGCGCATTCAGGAACGCATTGAGGCCGGGGATTACGCGGCGGCGCCGCTGGATGAAAACCTGATCCGCACTCTGCACCGGGATTTTTGCGGTGAGCTGGTGTCGGATTGGGCTGGCCAGTGGCGTTCTATGGCCGTTCGCGTTGGCTTGCATGAACCGCCGCCACCTCATCTGGTGGCATTACAAATGCGGGAATACGGACTGGATTTGCAGGCGCGACTGGCTGGCCCGGTTTCATTTGAGTTATTGCCCCGCACCCTGGCCTTTGCCGAGTCTAGGCTGTTGACGATCCATCCGTTTGCCGATTTCAACGGGCGGCTGGTTCGGCTCTGGCTTTGGGAAATCCTGCGGCGGTTGAAGTTGCCGCCGGTGCAACTGGTGCCAAAAGACAAAGCGGAAACGGAAATTTATCTGTCCGCCCTGCGGGCGGGCGACCAAAAAGATTTTGAACCGCTGTCCGAGCTTTGGATGCAACGTCTGTCCACCCCGCCACCGCAATCCGCCAGCCAATAAAAAAGGCGATTCAAAGAATCGCCTGTGGTCACCGCTTGGAGCGGCGATTAAGGATGGGGACTTCCGACTGCGGCGAGATCCGGAACAGGACTGGCGGCGGCTGGAACCGCACCGGCTTGTCGAAGCGGGTCTTAAAATCCCGCACCGGCCGGTTCATGAGCAGCAGCGCTGAGCAATCATTGACCCGGAGGACACGGCAGAGCCGGTCGTTAAACCTGACGACGTCTCCCGCGCGCAGCTTGAACGGATGTACCGCAAGCTGCCAGATGATGCCAAACTCCGGCTGATTCGGGTCGTGGCCGTTGTGCCGGTGGCTATTTGGCGGTTTCGTTTTCATAAGCCGAAATCCTCCATAGCGGCGGCAATACCGTCCTCATCGTCGCCCAGCAACTCGACGATGCCCGCTTTCATCGCGGCTTTGTCGGGATCGGGCCGTGCATCCTTGGGACAGGCCGGACAGCGCAGCACATTGAGGATCGAGCCGCCGAATTCGTAGCCGACAGCACGAAACTTTTCGCGGTAACGGTCGAGCAGCTTGATCTGCGGGGACAATTGCGTCCAAGCCTTCGCCTCGGCGTGGGACAGGTCAGTTTCGTAAATGGCGTCGTGCCGCAGGTGATAGACATCCCACGGCTCGCCACAGGTGGTGCAATGAACATCCATGATGAATCTCCTTTCTGGTTGTGTGGTTGAAATGGACTTTTGAATCCAGATGAAGCCTAAGGCCCGTTCGAAAAGCGCGAGAGACGTGTGAACATGCCGGAATCGGCAAGAAAAAAGCCCCGGCCAAAATGGTCGGGGTTGTTTTTTTATGCTGTGACATTTTCCAGCAATGGCACCTGTTCCTGGAGTTTTTGCAGCAACAGATCAATTTGCTCGCTGGTCAGCCGCCAGGAACGGTGCGGGAATCTCGCCACCACCGCCCACTTGAAGCGTTGGTAGAAGTTCAAAGCCCGCTCGCCGTCCTGGCAATGGTCGGCGAGGATTGCCAGTGCCAGTTGCGCCGGCCCGCTGCCGCCATAGCCCCATTCAAATCCCGTCGGACTGTGGTTCCACAGGTCAAAGCGTGGGTTTAGGCGGCGGCCGTCCACCGTGACGCTGACGGCGTAGCCTTCCCGCCGGCCGGCGTATAGTTTCATAGGACAACCTCCATGAGTTGATGCACTTCTTCGGCAGTCAGATGTTCTGGCTCCATGTCCGGCTCATTGAACTGATGCACCCGGACGAAACAGAACTTCGACAGTCGGCACGCGATGTCTTCGCGCCCAGCTTGGCCCGCCTCGTTCTCGTCGAGCATGACGATGACGTGGCTGTCACTGGTGGTATGTTGCCGGATTAATTCCTCCTGCGCGGCGGACAGGCTGCTGCCCATGAGGGCAACCACCTTGCAAAAGCCGTGCTGGTGCAACTTCATCGCGTCAAAGAATCCTTCGACGATGACAAGCGGTCGGTCGCCCGGTTCCTTGATGGCCCGGTCGAGGTTGAACAACTCCTGGGATTTCCGGAATCCCGGCGGCAGCTTGTATTTGGGCGTGCCCTCCGGCGGCTCGCCAACGAACCGGCCCGCATACGCGACGACTTCGCCTTTGACGTTGTGGATCGGGATGGCGATGCGGTCGGCCATCATGCCCTTGGAACAAAAGCCGATGCCGAAATCCACGATGGTTTCCGGCGTCAGGCCGCGTTGCTCCGTCAGATAAGGATGCTGGCGCTCCAGCTTGTCCAACCGGAATTTCAACGGCGTATTCGGCGCGCTGCTTTCCGGTACTGGTGAGGACTTCGGCGGGGAAGTCGGTTTGGCCGCCGCTTTCGGGGCCGGCACCGGCCGTTCGGTTTCGCCTGACTTGCCTTTGTCGGTGTTGGCGGCCATGGCCTCGGGATCGAGGTTAAACCATTCGATGGCTTTCAACGCCGCCGCGTGGATGCTGACCTTTTCCATTTCGGCAATGAAGTCGAGGACGTTGCCGCCATGCTTGCACTCGCTGAAACAGTTCCAGATATTTTTGCTGAGACTCACCCGGAACTGCGTCGGATTGCTTCCCTTGTGGATGGGGCACGGGCCGTTGAGGCTGTCCGTGCCGGGCTTGAACTTGTCGAGCAGGCCATAGTGTTGCAAGACCTGTTCCATGGTGATGGCTGCTTTGACGGCCTTGAAGTCGACGAACGCTGATTTTGGCATAATATTACTCCTGTGTTTGTGGTTGTGATGAACGTGACAGCCCGTGAATCGGTCTGTCTCCACTGGCCACGCTAACGCCCGGCGAAAAAAATCAGGAGACGTGCGGATTTGCCAGTTCCGGCAAGTCCACGAGAGCGGACAGGGCGGCGGCCTTGCCGCATTGCCAGACGGCGGCGAGCAGATCGCGTTGCAACACGGACTGGTCAGCGAAAAGAAACAAACCGTGGCCGCGCTGCAAACGCGAGCAGGCGTCCAACAGAGATTTGACTCGCGCCGCACTGGTGGTGACGGTCAGAACGCGGAAACGCGGGATGTCCAGATGCCGCTGATGAATCTTGTTCGCCCAGGTTGCTTCGTAGGCGATCAGCTTCCGGTAAAATGACGTTTGCGTCAGTTTTTCACGGACAACGGGCATGGTGCCCCGGTCGGCTTCGAGGAAATAATAGACCCGCTGCACCTGGCCGTTTTGATCCGAGAATTCCAAAGCAAACACGCGATCAGGAATGACACCGAGCTTGGTGCCGTCGCGGAGTTTCACCCGCCAGTGCAACGGAGCTTCGACATGCAGGCGCAATTCATTTTCAGGCAGCAGCCGGACGCCATGCTGGCGACAGGCAAGTTCAAGCGACACCATGACATCGGAAACCAACAGTGCGTGCGCCAGATACATGCGGCCGATTCCGTGATTCTTTTCGCCCCAAGCCGCCGGATTGAGTTGAAGCAGTGAACCGCTTTTATTCCCTAAACCGTAGGCGATGGTTTTATTTTCACCGCGTTCGTAGTATTGAAGCTGGGCGCGCGGACGCACCAACCAGCCGTGATGAAACAGCCATTGCAACCGACGTGACAAATTTTGTGCGCTGCCGCCAATCAAAGTGACAATCTGTTGGGAACGCAAAAACCGGTGCCGATGGATAAGCCGGATGATTTCGTGGTCGCGTTCCGTTAACCGGATGGGCGCAACCGTGACGACACGCTGAAAACGCGGAAGGCGGGACATTCCGCCAGACTGAAACAACCGGCATCAAATTTATAGACGTGCAAAATTGCCAGTTCTGACACCCTGTGAATCAATCCAGAAAATCACCGTCACGAATTACGCCGGTATAAAATCGCCAGCCGAACCAAATACAGACGAAGAAATAAATTACTCCAGCTATCTGTTCGACTTTTTGGAGTCCATCGATGTTTCCAATCAGACCCATGAGCATTTTATAGACGGCAATCCCGGCAACGACGGCAACATAAACACCAGTGACGTTGAGGAAATTTATCAAATGTTGTTTTAATTTTTTAGGCATAATTTTTAAGGCCAATGTGGTGGTTTGCTAACACTGCGTTCCGCACGGGCTTGATCTCCCCAGCCCTTTGTCCAGTTGCAGGAACATTCGGCCTTTCTCGGTTTGTCCGCTGGCACGACGCCGAGCAGAGGCATGCCCATATCAAATTGAAGCCTCTGATGCGGCATGGTTGCTGCGCCAAGAATCCACGTCTCCGCATATCCGGCCTGCATGGCGCCAACGGTCGTTGTCATGTAAGCAACGGTCAATTCTCTCGGCGGCTTATCACCCCAATATTGCTCACCATCAATGCCGCGCTTAACAGCCCGTCAAAAAAGTCTTACGTCTGATTGAACAAACATGGGGCTTGAGCGTCTGATTTCCATGGCACTCGGCAAACGCAAACCGCAGCAAGACGAACTGTTCATTCCCACCCATAAATTGAGCACCGGGCCCGGTCATCCGTTTTATTCCAAGCTCAATGAGGTGCTGGGCCAAGCTCACTTTGACGAGTATGTCGAAGACCTTTGCGCGCCCTATTACAAGGATGGTGGTCGGCCCGGCATTCCTCCGGGCGTCTATTTCCGGATGCTCTTGATCGGTTACTTTGAGGGATTGGACGGTCAGCGGGGTATTGCATGGCGTTGTGCTGATAGTCTGGCCTTGCGGTCGTTTCTGGGCATCGGGCTCACGGAAGCCACCCCGGTGCATGCGTCGATGAGCGTGATCCGCCAGCGTTTGCCGGAGAAGGTGTTCGACCAGGTTTTTGTTTTCGTGCTGAGTTTGCTGGAGCAGCAGGGCTTGTTGCGGGGTAAGACGGTGGCGATTGACGCCACCACGCTGGAAGCCAATGCGGCGATGAAGAGTATCGTGCGCAAGGATACGGGGGAGGACTGGCAGCAATACCTGCAGGGTCTGGCCAAAGCAGAGGGCATTGACGTGACTTCACTTTTTCGGGCCACCTGATGTGTTAGTCTGAGACGCAAGAAAGGACCAGACGCATGAAAGGCAAACGATACACGACGGAAGACAAGATTCGCATCCTGCGGGAGGCGGATCGCGGTGAAAAAAGCAT
>CAIQEI010000105.1 GCA_903870815.1 uncultured Verrucomicrobia subdivision 3 bacterium | reverse complement strand
TTGCGCAACACCCCGCCTTCGCCGCGCACGCTTTCCGTCACCAGAATTCCCTTCACGCTCGGCGGCCAGATCATGCCGGTCGGATGGAACTGGATGAATTCCATGTCCAGCAGTTCCGCGCCCGCGTGATACGCTAGCGACACGCCGTCCCCCGTGCCTTCCCAGGAATTGCTCGTCACCGCATACGCCCGCCCCAGGCCGCCAGTGCAAACGACCACGGCCTTGGCCTTGAAAACACGAAACCGTCCCCGCTCGCGGTCATAGCCGAAAGCGCCCGTCACTCGGTCGCCGTCCTTCAGCAGTGACACGATGGTGTATTCCATGTGCACCGTGATGCCCTGATGGATGCCGTGATCCTGCAACGTGCGGATGAGTTCGAGACCCGTGCGGTCGCCGACATGCGCCAGACGCGGATAACGATGGCCGCCGAAATTGCGCTGCGAAATTTTTCCTTCCTTCGTGCGATCGAACACCGCGCCCCAGGCTTCGAGTTCCTGAACCCGGGCCGGCGCTTCCTTCGCGTGCAGCTCCGCCATACGCCAGTTGTTGACATATTGCCCGCCGCGCATGGTGTCGGCAAAATGTACCTTCCAGTTGTCGCGGTCATCCACGTTGCCCATCGCTGCCGCCATGCCGCCCTCGGCCATGACCGTGTGCGCCTTGCCCAGGAGCGATTTGCAGATCAGCCCGACTTTGACGCCTGCCGCTGACGCTTCAATTGCCGCGCGCAAGCCCGCGCCGCCCGCGCCGATCACCAGCACGTCGTATTCGTGAGTTTCGTAATTGGTAGCCACAAAAATCTTTCGGGTAAGGGGTTATTTCAAAATAAAGAACACGTAGTCGCTGAGGTGGCCGGTAGCGCAAAGCCGGATATAAACATCCGTCAGGCCGACGCCGAACAGGCTGATCCACGCCCACATCATGTGTTTCTTGTTGAGGCAGCTCACGCAGTTGTAACTCTTCGCGCACGTCGGCGCCTTGGATTTGGCATCCAGAAATCCGCCGATGAGATGGCGCAGCGAATGGCAGCCAAAAGTGTAGAGCGCGAGAAAAACCACGTTCAACGTCAATATAATTGTGCCCACGCCGAGGCCAAAATGTTTTGCCCCGGTTGCATCCGTGAACCACATGCCTTTCCACGCATCATGTGCCAGCAAGACGATAAAAAGCGCGGCTAGGTAGAAGAAATAGCGGTGGATGTTTTGGATGATCAGCGGAAAGTAACGTTCGCCTAGGAAGGTTTTGCGCGGTTCGCCGACGGCGCAGTTGATCGGATCTGCCCAAAACGCTTTGTAGTAGGCGCCCCGGTAATAATAGCAGGTGAATCGGAAACCGCCGGGAACCCAGAGAATCAAAAAGGCGGGCGAGAACGGTGCCCAGCTGGGAAACCACGCCGGCAGCGTTGCGCCAAAAATGGCGTGCGGCGAAGTGCCCCAGAATTCCGGCGAGTAGAACGGCGAGAGATAATTCGCACCGTTGCCGCCATACCAATAACTGCAGGTATGATTGTGCATGTCGCTCACGCCCTGGAACGCCGCCCAGGTCGAGTAAATGATGAAAGCGGAGAAACCCAGAAAAACGGCCAGCGGCTGCAGCCACCAGGCGTCGGGACGGGTCGTTTCACCAAAGCCGCGTTGCTTTGGCAGGGTATCAGCGTAAGGCATAATGCTGTTCACTTTAGTTACTATCCCGCCCAGCGTCAACGCGCCGCGAAAGGTATAAGTGCCACTTCGAGTTTGCTTTCCGGAAGCTTATCCCGGTATTTGGGGCGCCACCCATTCATTCAGGCCGCGTTCGCCGGCCGCCGCCGGGGAATGGCCCAGCCGCTCCAGCGCCTCGCCCACCAGATATAGCGAACCGGTGATGACCACCAACGGGTCGTCCTGACAGGCGTTTAGCGCCGTGGAGAGACTTTCTAAGGCGGTGACTTCCGCCGCCGGATGGGCCGAGCGGAACGCCGTGGCCAGCGTGTTCGCGTCGGCCGTGCGCTCGCTGGCCACCGGCACGGTATAGATTTTTTCCGCCAGCGGCGCCAGCACCCGGCAGATGTCCGGCCAGTTTTTGTCCTGCAGCGCGCCAAAAATGAGCGCCGGCCTGGTCCCGGCAAAGTGTTTTTCCAGCGTCGCCCGCAATGCCTCGGCCCCCGCCACGTTGTGCGCGCCGTCGAGCAGGATTCTCCGGCCGCCCGGTCTTTGGATCAATTGCAGCCGGCCTGGCCAGTTGACGTTTTCCAATCCGTTGCGGATTTTTTCCGCCGCGACCGGAATTTTTTGCTGTAAAAGTTCCACCGTTGCCAGCGCCAGCGCCGCATTGCGTTTTTGGTGTTCGCCGGGCAACGGTGGAGCGGGCGTACCCGCGAGCCGCGTTTTATCATCGTTTGCCATGGCCAGCATCAGCGGTGCATTATTCTCCCGCGCAATTTTACGGATCACCGCCAGCGCCTCCGGCGCGTCCGCCGCCGTGACCACCGGCACGCCCGGCTTGATGATGCCTGCCTTTTCCGCCGCGATCTTTTCCAGCGTGTCCCCCAGCCATTGCTGATGGTCGTACGCGATGTTCGTGATCACACTGGCCAGCGGCGTGACGATGTTCGTCGCGTCGAGCCGGCCGCCCAGGCCGGTTTCCCAGACCACCAGGTCGCAGTTTTGTTCCGCGAAATACTTCAGCGCCATGACCGTGGCGAATTCAAACAGCGTGGCCTCGGGCTCCTGGTTTGTCGTCCGCAATAGTTCGACCAACCGGACCACGTCCGGTTCCGGGATCAACTGCCGGTTGATTTGAATTCGTTCGCGGAAGGAAACGAGATGCGGCGAGGTGAACATCCCGACCCGCAATCCGGCTGCGCGATAGATGCTTTCCAGCATCGCGCAGGTTGAGCCTTTGCCGTTCGTGCCGGCCACGTGGATGAAGCGGAGTTTATCCTGCGGATCTCCCGCGAGCTTCGCCAGCCGACGCGTGGTTTCCAGCCCGAATTTCGCGCCGAACATTTTCAGCCCGTAGAGAAACTGGATGGCTTCGGCGTAGGTCACACTTGCAGTTTCTCAGCTTTGTCGGCGGCTTCGCCGCCAAAGTAGCACCGTGCGTCTCGCCTGTCCGTGCCAGGGCGATGACGTGGGCTCGGTTTCATATTCAAGAATGGTCTCGAGATGCAAGCTCTTGGTTATCCCCGCCTCGCGGATTCCCGCTTTTCCCGGTTCGATGTACAATGTTTAATATTGAATATTGAATGTTTTGGTTTCAAGTTCGCATGGTTCACGGTTTATCTCCGTTCCTTCCGCTGCAACTCTTCAACCCTTCAACCCTTCA
>CAIQEI010000104.1 GCA_903870815.1 uncultured Verrucomicrobia subdivision 3 bacterium | reverse complement strand
GGCTGCCCGGTCGAGGCCATCGGTGACAACGGCGCCTAGTCCGCCGGAAATTTTCAACGACAAACCCGCCGGGGACATCCGGCGGGTTTGTTTTTTATCGGCAGATTTTTCAAATTTGTTTTTCTCCGGCGGCTGCGCTAGAATGACGCCATCAAGATGGCCACGCACATCAAATTTTGGGGCGTTCGCGGTTCCATTCCTTCTCCCGGCGCAGGCACGGTGCGTTACGGCGGCAACACCGCCTGCATCGAAGTCCGCCGCGGCCATGACCTCATCATCCTGGATGCCGGCACCGGCTTGCGCCAACTCGGCCGGTCGCTGCTGAAGGAGTTCAAGCGGGGCCCGCTCAATCTTTCGCTCCTCCTCTCGCACACGCACTGGGATCACATCCAGGGATTGCCGTTCTTCGCGCCGATTTATGAATCCCGCTGCCGTTTGCGGATTCTCGGCTGCGAGGGCGCGCGCAAAAGTCTCGTTGCCGCGCTCACCGGCCAGATGGAAAGCACCTATTTTCCGGTGCCTTTTTCGCGCCTGCCCAGTAACATTGAAATTGAGGAACTGGAGGATTTCACCTTCAGCATCGGGCACGTTCTAGTCAGCGCGCACCGCGCCAACCATCCGGGCGTTACCGTGGGCTACCGGCTGTTTTCGCCGGACGGCATCGTCTGTTTTATCCCCGACACCGAGCCGCGCCCGGGCGGCGCCGACCGCGAGATGATTGATTTCGTCCGCGACGCGGATGTGCTGATCCTCGACTCGCAATACGACCGGGCGGAATACAAAAAGCACACCGGCTGGGGCCACGGCTGCGTGGACGATTCCGTGGCGCTGGCGCTCAAGGCCGGCGTGAAAAAACTGGTGCTTTTCCACCACGACCCCGACCACGACGACCGGACGATTGACGCGTTTGTAAAGCACGCCCGCGCGCTGGTGAAAAAACGGAAGGGCCAACTGAAAGTGGAGGCCGCGCGCGAGGGCATGGTGATCGAGCTTGGCGGAAAGCCGGCGCGCTGAAACTATTTGTGGCGCGGACTCTCCCGCTGGTCCTGGCCATCCCGCTCCGTACCTGGAACCGGTTTTTCCCCGTAATTGATTGCCATCGCGCCGCCGAGCAGGTTGATGACGCGGACGTTGACGAGGTTCATCTGGCGCATCTTTTCCGCCACGGCCAGTTGCGCCGGATAATGTTTCAGCGATTCGAGAATGTAGGCGTAGGCCGAGGCGTCGCCGCAAAACAGCCAGCCCATCAGCGGCACGGACATTTTCAAATGGCTGAAATAAATTTTGCGCCACAGCGCGTTCGCCGGCTTCCCAAAATCCAGCACGATGAGCCGCGCGCCCGGCCGCGCCACGCGCCGCATTTCGTCCAGCCCGTGTTCCCAGCTCGTGAGGTTCCGCAGCCCGTAGCCGACGGTGACGATGTCAAAGGAGCTTTCGGGAAACGGCAACTGCTGCGCGTCGCCCTGTAGGAATTTCAGTTTTTGAATTTTAAGTTTTGAAGTGGTTTGCTGGCGCTGCGCGGCGACTTCGAGCATTTGCCGGCTGAAATCCAGCCCGGTGGTTTCCGCGCCGCCGTGCGCGAGGGCGAAGGAAATGTCGCCGGTGCCGCAGCAGAGGTCGAGCGCGCGTTCGCCGGGCTTGATTTGCGCCAGTCGGACGACCCGGCGTTTCCACAGCCGGTGCAGGCCGAAGCTCTGGAGGTCGTTCAACCGATCGTAGCGGCGGGCGATGCGCGCAAAGAGGTCGTTGACTTTCTTGGCTCGGTCTTCGCCGGGCGCGTAATAGGCGTTGCTCACGGGCATAGTTTAGTGGCGGCGGGGCGGGAGGCAAAGCCGAGAAATGTCTTTGCGCTGGGCGGCGCCTTTGCTACGTTCGTTCAGAGTTTTAAAATTTTCTAGCCAAACCTTTTATGAGCACGGGCCCAACGCCAAAGAAAATCCTGGTGGTGGATGACAACGAGATTGTCATCAAGACGATTTCTTTGAAGTTGCAGGGAGCCGGCTATCAGGTGTTGACGGCCATGGATGGCGCCGCCGCCGTGTCCATGGCCCGGAAAGAGATGCCGGATTTGATTCTGTTGGACTTGAGTTTCCCTCCGGATGTGGAAGGTGTGCCGTGGGACGGTTTTCGCATCATGGAATGGTTTCACCGGCTGGATAGCGTGAAAAAAATTCCCATCATCGTCATCACCGGCTCCGACGATCCGCAGGCGAAGCAGCGCGCCACGAACACCGGCGCGGTGGCTTTTTTTCAAAAGCCGCTGGAGCACGATTACCTGTTGAAAGTCATCCGCGCCACGCTCGGGGAAACGAACAAATGACGGTAAATTCAGCTTGCCAGCGCCGGCGGCTCGCTTATTATGCCCCCCGCTTTCGGACGCGAGCGTAGCTCAGTTGGTAGAGCATCACCTTGCCAAGGTGAACGTCGAGGGTTCAAATCCCTTCGCTCGCTCCATTTTTTCATCCTCGGTTAACTGGTTTTCGAGACGTTATTCAACGTTTGGAGCCCGCTGTCACTGACCGCCTCGGACCGTAAATAAATCAGAAATAAGGGCGTTAAGCGGCAACCGCGCGCACCGTTTGCGTCGGCTGGCGACTGTTTTCCGATTGGTTTGGGGATCAATACTGAACCGTCGGAAACGGCCGGAATGAAGGATCCCAACACTTTTTCTTACTTTTTGTCGCTTGCAAATAATGGCCAGTCGGTTAAATTGTCATCAACGCCCAAATAATATTTGCCATAAACAATCCTTCGACAGTTTTGTTCCACACAGAATTGTTGATTTGAAACTTTCGTAACCAAATCCATCAAATCTCGTGAAACTCCATCTCTCAATTCTCACCCTCGGTGCCGCTCTGCTGCTGGCGGGAGCCGGCCCGGCGTTCGGCCAGACCTCGCTTTCCATCAGCAATAATTCATTTGAACTGCCTGTGTCTGCAGGCCAGCAAATTTATATTTCTGGCGCTACGGGTACATCTGGGTATATGCCTGGTTGGACCACGGTTTCAACGCAAGCCGGTTATTGGTCCACGCGGAATACCAATGCGAGTTTAGTCGGTGTTACCAACGTGGATGCGGCACAAGTGATTGAGGCTTACAATAATGGAGGAGGAGCTGCGGGGTATATATATCAAGAATTGACCAACCGGTGGATTCCCGGGGCCACCTATACGCTGACCGCCCGGGCGGGGCAACCCGCCAGTGCGAATCCTCCGAATACCGGTGACACCTTTTCGATCGACGCCAACAATGGCGGCACGCTTACCCAATTAAATTCCACCACCATAGCCAATACCAAGGTTGGATTGCTCAATTACACGGTTGTCTACACCGCAACCGGCAGTGAGCCGGGTGATGGAAATGTTGTGGTTGCCTTCCATGTACCCAGTCAAGCGAGTGTGGGTGGAATGTGGATTGACGATTTCGCCCTTTCCTACGTCGCCCCCGATCCCGCCATTACCGCCCCCGCTTCGCAGTCGGTACAGCCCGGCCAGACGGCTACGTTCAGCGTGACCACGTTGGGCGCGACGGCCTTCAGCTATCAATGGCAGGCGACCAATGCGGCCAGCGGCGGATTCACCAATCTGGCCAATGGCGGTCAATTTGCGGGTGTCAACACCAACATCCTGACCATTTCCAATGCTGCAACCAATAACGCCCGGTATTATCGGGTGGTTGCAACCGACACCGCCGGCTCTGTCACCAGTGGCGTGGCCAGCCTGACGGTGAATACCGCGCTTCTTATCAACGGCGATATCGGCCCCGGCGCCCTTCAATCTGGCGCGGCTATTCTTGGCGCGGTGGGCGATATTTGGAACAACTTAACCGGGCCGGGGACTTTTAGCACCGTGGTTAATTCGGGGAACGGCAACCTGAGCGGCGTCTCGGTTACGGTTGACTCTGGTAGTACTGCTTTTAACACCACTAGTCCAACTGTGGATGCGGGCACGGCCGCCTTGATGTCGGACTTTGTTTATCGGGCTCCCGGCGGAGCCGCAGTCCCGGTGACCATCAGTGGTCTGGGTGCCTACGTTAACCAGCCCTTTACCTTGGTGGTCTATGCCGGCATGGATCCTGGCCAAGCCTGCACCGAGAACATCACTGCGGGCGCTACGGGTGGCAATACGGCCAGCACCCTGAATACCACTTCGGCCACGCGGAAATTGAGCGACGGCATCGGGGTGGCGTACAATACATTCACGGGAACCCTGACTAATGGCACGCTCACTTTCACGGTGAGCGGAACCAGCTACCATGGACCGAATGGTTTTCAGCTTCAGATTCAACTTCCGAATCCTGGGATTGCGACCCAGCCCGTTTCGCAGACGGATCCGACAGGAGCCACGGTGGCCTTTAGCGTGGTGTCCTCCGGGAATTCTCCTTTTGGCTATCAATGGCAGGCCAACGGCGGTTCGGGTTATACCAATTTGACCGATGGCGGCATTGTATCCGGATCCGGCACCAGCACTTTGACGCTGAATGGGGTGACGATAAATAATGCGCTGACGTACCAGGTGATCGTGACGAACAGCTACGGTGCCATCACCAGCTCTCCAGCCAGCCTGACGGTGATTGCGCCGGCCCTGATCGATGTGGATGTCGGCGGGGGCCCGGTTCAATCCGGTGCGGCCGTTTTGGGGACCGCTGGCGACGTTGCATGGAATAGTTATTCATCAGTTGGCGCCAGCTCCCTTTCGAATCTCAAGGATTCCGGCGGCAACACCTTGACCGGGGTTGGCTTAAACGTAAGCGCCGGTCTGGCTTATGGCAACGACACCACCAGCGGCACCCTCGATGCCGCCACCACGCCTTTGATGCAGGACTTTCTCTATAACGGCACGAGCTTGACGACGAGCGTGACCGGGCTGGCGCCATACATCAATTATCCCTACACGCTGGTGGTCTATGCGGCTGGTACTACTTACACCGGCCAACAGGCCGCCTTGGTGACCGTGACGGCAGGGTCAACGGGGACAACCCCGGCCAGCGGCGTAGTCACTTCGGCCTCGCGGAAGATTTCGCTTGGTAACGGGGTGGCCTATCAGACGTTCTCGGGAATACTTACCGGCAGCACGCTTACTTTCACCCTGACCCAAGCAAGCACTAGCGGGGTAAACTTGAACGGCCTGCAACTGCAGTTCAGTCCGCTGGCGATTACCGCCCAGCCCGTTTCGCAAACAGTCTCCCAGGGCAGCACCGCCCTGTTCACGGTGGGTGCCGTGGGGACGGGAACCTTGAATTACCAATGGCAGGTGACCAACAGCGGCACAGGAACCTTTGTTAGCCTGACAGATGGCGGACAGATCTCGGGTTCCCAAAGCAGCACCCTGAACATCGCCAACCTTACCACGAACAATGCACTTGCCTATCGGGTGATTGTTTCCGTCGGCAGCAGCTCGGTCACCAGTTCACCGGCCCTGTTGGCGGTGCAATCTGCCCCGGTCATAACCAGCCAGCCTGCCTCTCAAACCGTGGTGATTGGCAATACGGCCTCATTTAATGTCACTGTCTTGGGTTCAGCGCCGTTAAGCTACCAATGGCAGGCCAACGGCGGTTCCGGATATACCAATTTGACCGATGGTGGCCAGATTTTGGGCTCCGGCACCAATGCCCTGACCATCTCGAATTTGAGCAGCAATTGGGCCCTCTCTTACCGGGTGATCGTGACCAACAGTGTCGGTTCCATCACCAGCACACCGGCGGCCGCCCTGACGGTTTATCCGAACACTCTCAATATTGATGTGGATTTTGGTTCGGGTGCCACTCAGTCCGGTTCAGCGGTTGTGGGCGCTCCCGGCGATGTCTGGAACGCGGTAACCGCCACGACTGGAACCATTAAGAATACCGCCAACGCCACCTTGAGCGGGGTCGGGCTGACCCTGACCAGCTCCGGGGTCAATACCGACACCGGCGGAACCGCCATGGATGCCGCCACCTCGCCTTTGATGCAGGATTATACTTATGGCAATAATTCGACGGTCACGGTGAGTCTCACCGGTCTGGCCCCCTACATCAATTCGCCCTTTACCTTGGTGGTCTATTCAGCCGGGGACAGCAGCGGTCAGGGCGGCATTCTTACGCTGGCGGGAGCCACCGGCGGCAACACTGCCGGCGCATTGGCCACCAGCGGCATATCGCGTAAGCTCTCCGCTGGTCCGGGGGTGGCCTACAATACCTTCTCCGGCACCTTGACCAATGGCACCCTGACTTTCACATGCACCGCACTAACCAGTCAGCAATATACCGAAGTAAATGGCTTTCAGTTGCAGTTCGCTCCGGCCACCAACGATCCGTCCCTGTTGGTCGCGCCCAATTCACAAACTGTTCCGGCTGGGTCCACGGCTTCCTTCAATGCCACCGCGGGCGGAACCTCGCCTTTCAGTTACCAGTGGCAGGTTTATAGCGGGACCGGCTTTACCAACCTGACGGACGGCGGCCAGGTTTCAGGATCCAACACCAACGTGCTGACGATTGCCGGCGCGGCCGCGAGTTACGTTCTGCCGAATTGGAATTGGGCGGGAATCTACCGGGTAATCGTGACCAACAGTGTCGGTTCCATCACCAGCTCGCCGGCCGCCCTGATCATTGCCGCCACGGGTGTCTATGTGCCCCCGGGCGGGGATGCGAATGGAGCCGTGAACACCGCCTATAACAACGGTGGCGGGACGGTGAACCTGGGCCCCGGCTACTATTATGGAAATATCAACATGGGTCCCGGAGTTACCCTGAACGGGGCCGGTTCCAACACCATCATCGCCGGTGCCTCGATTCAAGGGGTTCAGCCCAACCCGGGATCCAGCTATACGGTTCAGAACCTGGTGGTGGATGGACTGATCTCGTGTAGCGGCTTTAGCGTCGGCGGCTCCGGTCCGGCAGGGGTACTTGCCGGATATCAGAGTGGAAATCCAGCCTCTTACAACATAATTTATAACAACGTCGAGGTCAGGAACACGTCCATTGCTATGCAAGCTTGGAATGTGAACGGCCTCTTCATGAACCACTGCAACTTCCATGACAATGGCATTGGCTTCTCCCATTCCATGTATCTAACGGGCGACTACAATGTTAACATGAACCACTGCTATTCCGGCTGGACGCGGACGGGCATGGGGGTCCACTTGGACTTTTCCGGTAGTGTCGGTGTGCCAAACTCGTTCACCCAATGCGAATTTAACGGGTGCGCCGGCAATGGTATTCTGAACCAGAAAGACGCCTTTAGCGGCGGCGGGAACCCTATCCAAATCTATGGTTGCAAGTTCCAGTTTAACGGGCTATCCGGCGGTGATGGCTCGGGAATAGACACCGATCTAAATGGGTCCCTCCAGGCCTCGCGTTTGGAATTCAACAATAGCTACGGTGCCTACATTCGCGATAGTGTCGGCTTGTTCAACGACTACTTCAACGGCAATGGAATCGATTTGTACTGGTCGCATGGCCCGGTGGCCAACATCGCCTCGGGCTCCAGTGCAAATGCCTATGACGCTGTTCTGGCGGACGGGGTTACGGGTCCAAACAACACGGGCGATTGGTCGACGAGTTACGTTGGCTCAGGCAGCGCTGGCGAAGGCGTCGTCGACTTCAATGCCAACCATTCGAGCAACGGCTTGTTAAACTGGTCCATTGTCAGCTCGACCGTGAACGGCAGCCGCACGTTGACCATCCATTATTCCAACGGCACGTCCACCAATGTGACGATGAACATGATTGTCAATGGCGGCGCCCCCAGCCTCCTGACGTTCCCGCCTACCGGCGCCTGGACTACCTACAGTACTATCACCGCGTCCGCCACCTTGACGACTCAGAATAACCAGGTGAAAATGCAAGTGGCGTATCCGGGTGCGACCAGCCCGGTGTTGAGTGCCTTGAACGTCAGCGACTCGGTGCCAGCCGCCCCGGCGGCGCCCACCGGCCTGACCTATCTTGCGCTCTCAAACGCGCCGTCCTATGGCTTGAGCGCTTGGATCCAGTTAAACTGGAACCCGGTGCCCGGGGCAACGTATTACGACATCAAGCGCAATGGCGTATGGATTGCCATTAACGTACCGACCAACACCTACACCGATTATCACGTATGGACGACCGGTTCAGCTCAAAACTATACGGTCATCGCGGTGAACGCCGGCGGCAATTCCAGCTCAGCTATCACCGCGTATTCGTTCACCGGTTTTCCAATTACCATGGCGGCCAGCGTGAACGGCCCCGGTTCGGTAACGACGACTTGTGCGGGGTCCTATAATGCCTCCTCTTACAACGTGTATCGCGGCACCAATGTCAACGGACCATTCACCAAGATTGCGGCCGGCGTTGGCACGAGCTATACGGATAACCTGGCACCCGGCGGCACGGATTACTATTACATGACGGCTTATAACGGTCTGACCGAGAGCCTGCCTTCGTCCACTGTCAGCGTCAGCGTGACGCCTCTCTCGCTCGCCATCACGGGTGAGCCGGCTTCGCAGACGAACTCCGTCGGCGGGAACGTTTCGTTCACGGCCGTGGCCACGGGCTACCCCGTGTTGACCTACCAATGGCAGGCCGGACTGCCGGGTGGACCCTACACCAACTTGGTAAATGGCGGGAACATCTCGGGCGCCACTAATGCCACCCTGTTGCTCACGGCCATCACCACCAATCAGGCGTTGTCCTATATTCTGATCGTGACCAACTCCCAAGGCTCCGTCACCAGCGCTCCGCCGGCCAAGCTGACGGTGAATTTGAGCCCGACCATTGTTACGCCACCTGCATCGCAATCTGCCACTTTTGGTGCTACCGTTACTTTCAATGTAACCGCGGTGGGGATGCAGCCATTGAGTTATCAATGGCAGGTGACCAACCGGGTCAACGGTGGCTTCATGAACCTGGGTAATGCCGGCCCGATTTCCGGAGTCAACTCCAACGTCCTGACGATTTCCGGGGTGACGCCCAATTTGGCACTGGCGTATCGGGTGATAGTAAGCAACAGCTATGGTTCCGTCACCAGCTCTCCGCCGGCAACTCTGACCGTCGGCACACAGATCACCATCAATAATTATTCCTTTGAGAATCCGGTGGTGACCGAGAACTCCTATACCAGCTTTGGCACGGGTGCTCCGCCGAGCTGGAGTTCTTCCGGCGTCGCTAATGCCGTCGTGGCCGTCGTGAATCCCGGCCCCACCGATGGAAGAGGCTATGGAGCCGGGCCGGCCGGTTTGGATGCCAGCAATTATTGCCAGATATTCTGCACGGCCGCCGGCGGCACGGGCATCGTTTATCAGGACACCGGCGTTAAATACCAGGCGGGGACGATTTATCAGTTGACGGCGGCCTTCGGTTTGGAGGGCGGGACCTTTGACACCGGCAGCAGTCTGGTGTTATACAATTCAGCGCTCACCAGCATCGCCTCGAATGTGATTAGCGCGGCGAATCTTACCTTGGGCAAGTTTACCAACTTCAGTGTGACCTACACGGGTACCGGCAGCGAGGGTGGCAATGGCGACATCGTGGTTGGATTCAAGGTTCCCAGCTCCGCCGGCAACGGCTTCTTTGATTTTGACAACGTGCGGTTGACGACGCTCGCTGCGTTCGTGCCCGGCACCAATGCGTATCTGACGTCGCTGGCCTTGAATCCGCCCGGCGCGCTGTCCCCGGCTTTTGCCACCAACACGTTCGCCTACACGGCGATCAATACCCTGGGCAGCAATCCGACGGTGACGGTGACCAACGCCGATCCAACCGCCATTAGCCAGTTAATCTTCAACGGAGCCACTAATGGGCTGACTTCGGGCCAGCCGAGCGCTCCGCTGACTTTAGCGCCGGGGCTGAACGTGGTGCAGGTGCAGGTGACAGCGCAGGATGGAGTGACCGTGCAGACGTATACGGTGAACGTGACGGTTCCCGGCTCCGTCACCAGCACCAATGCCTACCTGACTTCGCTGACGTTGAATCCGGCGCTGACCTTTGCCCCGGCCTTCGCCTCGAATGTCTTGAGCTACGCGGCGACGGAAGCCTATGGCAGCGTGCCAACGGTGACCGTGACCAATGCGGACCTGACCGCCACCAACCAGTTGATTTACAACGGCGCGACCAACCTGCTGGCCTCGGGAGCGGCGAGCTCCCTGCCGGTGCTGAATCTGACGCTGGGCGCTACGAACGTGGTTCAGGTGCAGGTGACCGCACAGGATGGCGTGACGACGCAGACCTACACGGTAAACGTCATCGAACAGCCGAGTCAGACCGTCCCCAAGCTGACGAACAGCGTGAGCAACGGGTCGTTGATCCTAAGCTGGCCGGCGGATCACTTGGGCTACCGGCTGCTGCTGCAGACGAACAACTTGAGCAAGGGCGTGAGCATCAACCTCGGCGATTGGGACACGGTGCCCGGATCGACGGCGGTGACCACAACGAATCTGCCCATCACCAAGACCAACTTGGACGAGTATTATCGGTTGGTCTATCCGTAAGCGGATTATCCAAATCATAAACACCGGGAAGCCAGATCCCTGAAGATCCACTATCCCGTTTGTGATTTTAAAATCCGCGTTAAGTTGTTTCGCTCTGCTCACCGTCCTCACGGCGGCGGCCCAGGACGGCACGGCGACGATTAACTATACGAACACCCAGCAGCGGATTGATGGGTTTGGCGCCTCGTCGGCCTGGATGAGCGGCCTCACCGACGCGGACGCCGACCTGATCTTCTCCACCACCAGCGGTGCTGGGCTTTCGCTGTTGCGCACGCGCATCGCGCCGGGCGGCGTGATTGACGACGGGGAAGGCACCATCGCCCAGCAAGCGGCCAGCCGCGGCGCGCGCGTTTGGAGCACGCCCTGGAGCCCGGCCACCAACTTCAAGGACAATGGCAGTGTCAATGGCGGCAACTATGTTGACACCCCCGCCAACAACGCTGCTTATGCCGGCGAACTGGCCAGCTACGTGACCACCATGAAAAACACCTACGGCGTCACTCTCTACGCCGTCTCGGTGCAGAACGAACCAGACGTCCAGCAGACCTACGAATCCTGCCAGTGGACTTCCGCGCAGATTCACGATTTCGTGCCTTACCTCTACACCAATCTGACGACCGCCGGGGTCGGCGGCACCAAGATCATGCTGCCGGAGGATGAGTTTTGGCAGTGGAATCTGGCTGCCAACACACGGAATGACACGAATACCGCGCCGCTCATCGGTATCTTGGCCGCGCATAATTATAACAACAACTACAACCAGGCGCCCCAGCCCCTCTTCACCAGCAGCCTCAGCAGCTCCAATACGGTACCAGTGTGGGAGACGGAACATTACTTCGGCTCGGACGACAGTATCACCAACGGGCTGCAACTGGCGCAGGAGATTCACAATTTCATGACCGTGGGGAATGCCAATGCGTATCATTATTGGTGGCTGGAGGGCAGCGGCAATGGCTCCATCGTGGGCAATAGTTCCGCCAGCCCTGCCAAGCGGCTGTTTGTGATGGGCAATTATTGCCGGTTTGTCCGACCCAATTACTACCGTATTGGTGCGGCCAACACCAGCGGGGCGCTCGTCAGCGCCTACAAGGATCCCGGCTCGAGCAACCTTGTCATCGTCGCCGCCAACGCAACGGCCAACACCATCAACCAGACGTTCGTGCTCACGAATTTTTCAGCCGTCACCAGTATGATTCCCTGGGTCACCTCGGCCACGCTCTCGCTGGCAAACCAGGCGGCGATCACGGTGGCTAGTGGCAGTTTCACCTATGCGTTACCTCCTTTGTCGGTGATTTCCTTCGTGTTCAGCGCTCCGAACGATTCCTTCGAAGCCCAGCCGGTGGCGGACGGCACCTTTAACAATTTGGGCACGGGAGCCCCAACCAGCTGGAACTCGTCCGGGGTGGCGAACGCTGTGGTCGCCCTGGTGAATCCCGGCGCCTCCGATGGCCGGGGTTATGGCGGTAGTCCGGCGGGTCTGGACGGGAACAATTATTGCCAGATTTTCGCAACCACTTCCGGCGGCACCGGCACTGTTTACCAGGATACGGGCGTCAAATATTCGGCCGGAGCGACCTATCATCTGACCGCTGCGTTCGGCCTGGAGAACGGAACGTTTGCCACGGGCGGCACGCTGTGTTTGTATAACTCCAGCCTCGCGGTGATCGCCTCCTCGGCCATCAATCCCGCCAACCTCACCTTCGGTGCCTTCAAGGACGTCACCTTGAATTATACTGCAACGGGCAGCGAAGGGGGCAACGGCGATTTATTCGTCGGCTTCTCCGTGCCCAGCACGGCCGGTTCCGCATTTTTCGACTTTGACAACGTCCGCCTGGTGACGACGACCCCGCCGGTGATCACCACCCAACCCGCTCCCCAATCCGTCCCCGTCGGTGGCACGGCATCTTTCAGTGTGGGGGTGGCGGGAATAGCCCCCTTCGGTTATCAATGGCAGGCAACGAACAGTGCCAACGGCACCTTCACCAATCTGGCCAATGGCGGGAGAATATCGGGTGCGACCAACAGCGTCCTGACGATTACGAATGTGATCGCAAACTTGGCCCTGGCCTATCGGGTCATCGTGACCAACAGTTATGGCGTCGTCACCAGTTCACCGGCCGGGTTGACGGTTTTTTCGAGCTTCGTCCTCATCAATGGCGACTTCGGCTCTGGTGCCACCCAAACCGGCGCGGCGGTGCTGGGTTCGTCGGGCGATGTCTGGAATGCCATCGCCGCCACCAGCGGCGCCTTGGTTAATTCAGCGGGCAATCCCGTTACCGGGGTCGGATATGCGGTGAATAACGGCAGCCAGGTCTATCTTGCCACGTCGGGTACCCCGACGGATTTCGGGACCACAAATTTGATGCAGGATTACGCCTTTGGCTTCAACCATTCCGGCTACACGCTGACGATCCAATTCAGCCTCACGGGATTGACCGGATACACCGGCGACAATTTCTCCCTGGTGCTCTATGCGGCCGGAAACGCGGCCGGCCAGGGGGCCACCCTGACCTTGACGGGAGCCACAGGCGGAAACACCGGCAGCAACTTGATCACCAGCGCCGCTTCGCGGCAAATTTCCGCCGGGGTCGGGGTTGCCTACCAGACCTTCACCGGCACCCTCACCAATGGCACGCTGACCATTAATGCGACCGAGAATGCGGGGCAAACTTTTACGGTCTTGAATGGCTATCAACTCCAGCTCATCACGCCCGCCAGCACGAATGCCTATCTGACGTCGCTGATGTTAAGTCCGGCCGGATTCCTTTCCCCGGCCTTTGCCTCAATCATATTAAGCTACTCGGCGACGGAAGCCTATGGCAGCGTTCCGGTGGTGACGGTGACCAATGCCGACCCGACCGCCACCAACCAGTTGATCTATAACGGCGCGACCAATTTGCTCGCCTCGGGTACGGCAAGCACCTCTCCGCCTATCAATCTTGCCTTGGGTGTTACGAACGTGGTGCAGGTGCAAGTCACGGCCCAGGACGGAGTGACTATGCAGACTTACACGGTGAACGTGACCGGGTTGCCGAATCAAGCTACCCAGCCCATGTTGACAAACAGCGAGGGGAATGGCTTGCTGAATTTGAGCTGGGGCTTGGACCGCCTCGGTTACCGCCTGCTCGAGCAGACGAACAACCTGAACTTTGGGGTGAGCGGCAACCTCGGTGATTGGATGACCGTTCCGGGCTCGACGGCGACCAATATGATGGGCGTTCCCATCATCCAGTCCAACCTGAACGATTATTACCGTCTGGTTTATCCGTAGTCGGAAATGGAAATCCGGTGCTTCGCATGCCGGTACCCAAGGATAATCCTGAATGCGGCCATCAATGCCAATTCAATCCCTTCGTCACTTCATTTTTCAGGCCGGCTTCGGTCAAACTTTTCCAGCCTGATTGGACCAGATCCCCAGACGACGGAATCGGGGTTGCCGCCGCCGCCCCTATCCGCCTCTTTTGGATAACAAAAAATGGGAAAAAATGAGTTTGCAAACTCAGGTCGCCTCTGGCATTTTCCAACCTGAATCGCCCCTTATAAACATCGAACTCAATTATCAAAAAAATTATGCCACAAAAATATCAGTTCTGTTTCGGCCCCTGGAATTTCAGCGAAGGTTCGGATCCTTACGGCCCGATCACCCGCCAACCGCAGACTTTCGACTGGAAACTGGCGCAGTTGAAGAAGCTCGGCTTCGACGCCATGATGTTCCACGATGACGACGCGGTGCCGGATATTGACAATAAATCCGAAGCCCAGATCCTCAAGGAGGCGCGCGAGCTCAAAAAGAAATTGGACGGCGAAGGCATCGCCGCTGAAATGGTCGCCCCGCGGCTGTGGTTCAGCCCGAACACGATTGATGGTGCCTACACCAGCAATAACCCCAAGCACCGCCAATACGCCATTGATCGCTCGCTCCGCACCATCGACATCGCCCGCGTGCTGGACACGGATCTCATCGTCCTCTGGCTCGCCCGCGAAGGCACCTACGTCCGCGAATCCAAGAATGCCCGGCGCAGCGTCGAGTACATCGCCCAGGCCATCGACAAGATGCTGGCTTACGACAAGAAAATCCGCATCGCCATCGAGCCCAAGCCGAATGAGCCGATGGATCATGCCTACGTCCCGACCATCGGCCACGTGCTGGCCCTGGCGCACCTGACCCGCGATCCCAAGCGCGTCGGCGCATTGATCGAAAGTGCCCACTGCATCCTTGCCGGTCTGGATGCCTCGGATGAAATCGCCTTCGCCATGGCGTTCAACAAGCTGTGGTCGCTGCATTTGAATGACCAAAACGGCCTGAAATACGATCAGGACAAGCCGTTCGGCAGCGCCAACCTGCGCAGCGCCTTCGATCAGGTCCGCGTGCTGGAGCAGAACAAATTCGGAAGCCGGGGCGAATACGTCAACTTCGATGTGCACCCCTTCCGAACCACCAAGCCCGAACACTGGCTGGCGCATCTGGACAACAGCCGGCGCACGTTCCTCAAGCTGGTGGACAAGGTGCGGAGCTTCAACGAGGCGAAAGCCAGCCAGATGATTGCCGATCGCAATTATCAGGCGCTCGACCAGTATGTGATCGAACACCTTTTGAAGGGCTAGGCCGCCGTTAGGTTTAAAGTTGGCAGTCCCGAACGTTCCGGCTGATTGGGCCGGCAGGGATTGAAAATATCGGACCCGGGCGAGGGTTGGAGTTTGCCGCTGAACCGGCGAACCCTGCCCTCGCACCGGGTTCTCTATTTTATCAGTTCCGCGTGAAATGCCCATGTCGGCGCGGATTAACTGTAACTAGTTCACTGTAACATTGACTTTGGCCACACATAGTCTAGAATTCATGAATGGCAAACAAACCATTGGTTCTCACTGATTCCGAACGCATCGAACTGCAACGACGAATGAGATCGCGTAGTATTCGGGCTGAT
>CAIQEI010000103.1 GCA_903870815.1 uncultured Verrucomicrobia subdivision 3 bacterium | reverse complement strand
TCTAGACTATGTGTGGCCAAAGTCAATGTTACAGTGAACTAGGCATCGAGCGCAAATCACATTTATGAAAACAAACTCGGCCCCCAAAGTTCCAGCCAGTCCCGGCCTGATTGTTCTCATGCTGTTTCCGATCGTCTTCTGGCTGTTATTTTACAGACTTCGATTGTCCGTGGTTCTCGGCGCCTTTTTATTTGCCGCACTTGTTTTTTCATCGCCAGCCAGCTTTCGCTCGCGCGGCGGCTCGCTTGTTCCGGCGATTGGTTTGGTGGCATTATTGTGGCTTTCCGCCGCCGTGACTTTTGCGCTTTCATTTTTTGGAGCAAATTGAGTTATAACGATTCTGCTGCCAAGTCTCAGGAACCAACCGCCATTGGCACTGGCATTTTTGCTGTCGCGGTTCACGTCGAGAGTCGGCGGTAGCTTACCAGGCAGCGAGCATTACAAAAAACAAATGAAGGGTAAAATATGAAAAGTATTACTAACAAAACCGTGCATTTAATTATTTTCGCAGTCTTTAGCTTCAGCTGCTGGCTGACATGGCTAACGCTGACTCAAGGTATGCTGCATATCCCTGGCCATCCGATCCCCTGGTTTTCGGCGCTTTGTTACAACTTGCATCCAGTGCTCTTGGCCTTACCCATTCTGGCTTTGGTCTATTGTCTATGTGTTTGGTTTCGGAAGAGTGACAAAGTTCCGTCTTGGCTTGGCTTTTTTGCAGCGGCGGTAGGAAGTTTTATGCTGTTTGGATTTCCGGCTGTTGTTGCAGTTCACTTCGCATTGGAAGAATTAGTAGCTGGTTTGCCGAAGTGAGCTATCCGCCGTTTTACACCGCATCACCCCGATAGGAAAAAGGAAAAGGATTCCTGAAGGAAGCCCTCCTCAGAAAACATGTCTTTCGCCCCGTCCGGGGCTCGATTCATTTGGCAACCAAACCCACGGTTTCACCGTGGGCTACTATCTTTCGCCACTCCGTGGCTACCAAAGCCGACGTGATTTCAGTCCGGCAACAAAAGCTTTTCCGTCAGCGCCACGAACTGTTCCAGGCTTAATTTCTCGGCGCGTTCCTGGGGCGAGATGTTTAGTGCGGCAAATGCGGCGTCGAGTTTTTCCTTCGGCCAATCCTGCTTCAACAATTTCAGCATCATTTTCCGGCGTTGGGAGAACGACCGCTTGACGATTTGCACGTAGGCGGCGCGCTTTTCATCGGCCAGCAACGGAGGTTCGCGGCGCACCAGGCAGACGCAGGCGGAGTCCACGTCCGGCGAGGGGAAAAAGCAGCCCGGCGGAATCTTGAACCAGCCGCGCGGCGAGAAATCCAGTTGCACGAGCAGGGTCAGCACGCCGTAATCGTCAGCATCCGTCTGCGCCATGAGCCGCATCGCCACTTCCAGCTGGAGGGTGGCGACGAGCATCTTCGGCGCGCGGCGGCCGGCGGCGAGTTCCACCAGAATCGGCGAGGCGACGGAGTAGGGCAGGTTGGCGACGAGCTTCCAGTCGCGCCAGTCGCGCGGCTCGCGCTGCAAATATCGTAAGGCGTCGGCGTGGAGCAGTTCCAATTTCGGAGGGACGAGTTCCACGAGTCCCTGATTTAGCGGAGTCTCGGTCTGATTTGGGACTCGTGTAACTCGTCCCTCCGAATGGTGCGCGAACCGTTCCTGCAAGACCTCCACCAGCCGGCCGTCCATTTCGATGGCGAACACGTGGCCGGCCTGCTGCAGGAGCAGTTCCGTGAGCGGGCCGAGGCCGGGGCCGATTTCCAAAACCTTGTCGGCGGCGGTCAGTTCGGCGGCGGCGGCGATGCGTTCCAATTGGTGCGCGTCGTGCAGAAAATTCTGGCCGAGCGATTTGGTGAGCTGGATGTCGCGCCGCGCCAGCAGCTCGCGCATTTCAGAGAGTTTCATTTTTGAAACCGCGGATTACGCGGATTATTTTTTTCCTTAATCCGCGTAATCAGTAGTTAAAACGTTTTTGAGTTCAGTCACGGCTTCGGTCAGTTGCGCCCTGGTGATGGTGAGGGGCGGCGTGAAGCTGATGACGTTGCCGTGTTCGCCTTCGGGCAGGAAAATGTAGCCGCGCTGCAAAAGCTTTTTAATCGCGGTCAGCGATGCCTCCGTCGCTGGTTTGCCGTTGGGCAAAGTTAGCTCCAATCCGGCCATCAGGCCGAGGCCGCGAATCGAGTTTTGAATTTTTAATTTTGAGTTTTTAATGGAAGCCAGTTCGGCCAGCAAAAATTTTCCGAGTGTGGCGGCGCGTTCGGGCAGTTTGAGCCTTTTAATTTCCCGGATTTGCGCGAGCGCCATGGCGCAGCCGACCGGGTGGCCGAGGAAGGTGCTGGTGTGAATGGCCTCGCCGGTCGAGGCGGGCCAGGCGGCGTCCATCAGGTCCGCGCGGCCCACGCAGGCCGAGAGCGGAAAGCCGCCGGTGAGCGCCTTGCCGAGGCAGATCAAATCCGGAACGGTGCCGCTGTGTTCGCAGGCGAACCATTGGCCGGTGCGGCCGAAGCCGGTGTATATCTCGTCCAGAATCAGCAGCGCACCGTGCTGGTCGCACAGTTTGCGGAGCAGCGGGAGAAATTCCGGCGGCGGAACGCTGATGCCGCCGCGCGCCTGCACCGGCTCGACCAGGATCGCGCCAATCCTTTCGCGCCGGAAGAGCTGGCGAAGGCGGGGTTCAATCTCCCGGAGGGACGAGCGCTGCGAGTCCCCTTCTTTATTTTTTGGGACTCGTGGAACTCGTCCCTCCGAAGAGGTTGGAAAGGGAACAAAACTCCCAAACTCGCGGAGCTGCGACTGGAACGGGCCGCGAAAATGTTGGCGGTGCGTGGCGTTGAGCGCGCCGTAGCCGAGGCCGTGATAGCCGCCCTCGAACGCAATGACGCCGCGTTTGCCCGTGGCGAGCAGGGCGGTCTTGAGCGCGGACTCAACGGCTTCAAAACCGGAGTTGGAGAAAATCGCCTTGCCGGTGATGGGGGTCGGGGACTCGTGGAACTCATCCCTCCGAAAACCTTTGCTCCAGCGCTCAAACGTGAGGCGGCTCAATTCGCGGGCGAGCTGCGCTTTGAGCGCATGCGGATGCACGTCGCCCATGGCGTGCATGAGTTTGCCCATCTGCCTTTGGCCGGCCCGGACGACGTTGGGATTCGCGTGGCCGGCGGCGGCCACGCCAAAGGCGGCGGTGAGATCCAGATACTTTTTCCCGTCCGCATCCCAGACGTGGACGCCCCGGGCGCGTTCCCAGACAATCGGCCACGAGCCGTCCGGTTCGATGAACAGGACGTTGCGCGATTCGTGGTCGCGCAGGAGTTGGAGGGTTTGCCGCGCGGTCATTTCAATTCAAGCGCACGTCCGCCGGCTGGCCGGGGCGGACATCCGCCGCGTCCGCCAGCGGAATCTTCGCCTCGATCATGAAGACCAGTTCCGCGCGGGTCTCGCGGCTGTAAATCACCGGCGGGGTGTATTCAGCCTGCGTGGAAAGGTAATTAACCACGGCGTTGATCGCGCGCGGCGCGCCGTCGCACTGGACGGATACGGTCTGGCCGACCTTGATTTGCGGCAACATCGCCTGCGGTACGAAGAAGCGGACTTTCAAATTATCCGGCGGGAGGAGCGCAACCACAGGATTGCCGGCGGCGACCCATTCGCCCGACCGGTAAAGGGTGTCGTGAACCCGCGCATCCGACGGCGAGAATTGCTGTTTCTGGTCGTAAGACCATTTGGCCTTGTCGAGCGCGGCCTCGAGCGCGGCGACTTGTCCGGCGTCCACATCGCGCTGCGACCGCGCCTGGTCGAGTTCCTCGGCGGAGATGACGCTGGACGGGGCATTGCGCAGTTCCTGGCGGCGCCGGAAGTTGGATTCGGACAGCGCCAGGCTGGACCGGGCCTGCGCGAGATTATTTTCAGCCTGGGCGAGCGCGGCGGCTTCGGATTGCCGCTCCAGTTCAAACAGGAGCTGCCCTTTTTTGACCTGATCGCCGCGGGCGACGGCGAGGCGGGTGAGCGCGCCGCCGAGCGGGGCGGCCACATAAACAAATTCGCCCTCGATGTAGCCTTGGAAGCCATTGGATGATTTTTCCGCGCAGCCGCCGAGCAGCGCGGCGGCGAGCACGAACCAGATTGAATTCAGGAAAATCTTCATACGGACGCCGGACTCACGTTACCACGAACCGCCAATTTGACGAGCGAAACGATTCATTCGACATTTAACCTACCGAATGGTAGGATGCCTTCGCTGTATGAAAAAACTGACGCTGTTTTCGCTGCTGGCCGGTATTGCGCTGGCCGTTTCCGGTCAAGAAACCAACGCCCCGGCCTGGCTCTCGCGGCCGCTGTCGCAGACGGATTGCATCAACATCGCGCTGTCGCAAAACGCCGTGATCCTCAAGGCGAAGAGCGACTTGCAGGCAACCGCGGGCGTGGTGGTGCAGACGCGCGCAGTAGCGCTGCCGTCGGTGATTGCCAGCGGCAAATACACGGACGAGGACACGTCGCTGCTGCAAAACCCGCCCGGGTTTAGCTATCCCGTGCCGCACCAGAACTGGAATTCCGGCATCCAGATCGTCCAGGGCATTTACGAGGGAGGGAGGCTGATCGCCGCCGTCAAGGCCGCATCCGCGACCAAGCGGCAGGCCATCGACCAATATAATACGCAGGTGGCGGACACGCTGTTGACCGTGCGGCTGGCCTATTACGACGTGCTGCTGGCCGCGCAGCAGATCACCGTCAACGAAGCCTCGGTCAAATTGCTGCAAAAGGAACTGGACGACCAGCAGCGCCGGTTTGATGCGGGAACCGTGCCGCATTTCAACGTGCTGCGCGCGGAAGTCGCCGTGGCCAACGCCAAGCCGAACCTCTTTCACGCCACGAGCCAGTATCGCATCAGCAAAAACATGCTGGCCAATCTGCTGGGTTACAACCTGCCGCGCGACGTGCTGGAGAACATTCCCTTGAATCTCACCGACACGTTTGACGTGGCCGACTGGAACATGGCGTTGCCGGACGCCATCCAGCAGGCGTTGGAACGCCGCACCGAACTGAAGGATTTGCGCGAGCAGGTGGAACTGCAGCGGCTGAACATCGTCAACGCCAAGTCCGGCTACAAGCCGACCATCTCGGCGTTCGCCGGCTACAACTGGCAGAACTCCTCCTTCAGCACCGATGTCGCCAACGAAATCAACGGCTGGAACGCCGGCGGCCAGATGACGTGGAATATTTTCGACGGCGCGCTAACCATCGGCAAGGTGCAGCAGTCCAAGGCGCTGTACCAAAAGTCGAAAACCGAGCTGGAGGACCGCTCCCGCCAGATCGAACTCGACGTGCGCACGGCGTATTCGGATTTTCTGGAGGCGAAGGAAGTGCTCGAGTCGCAAACCAAGGTGCAGGAACAGGCCGAGGAGGCGTTGCGCGAGGCCAATGCGCGGTTTGACGCCGGTACCGGCACGCAACTTGATGTGCTGGACGCCGAGACCTCGCTCACGCAGGCCCGCACCACGCAGGTGCAGGCGCTGCACGATTTCTCCACCGCGCGCGCCCGGCTGGAACGCGCCATCGGCGCGGAACTCGCGCCGGCCAAGTAAGTGGTTCCACCGAAAACCACCGGCACCGGCTTGCGGTAAATCCATTTCGGCGCATAATTCACGAACGTTATGACTGAACCCAGCCAGCGACCGCCGCGCACCATCTGGTTGGGCTTTAGTTTTGTCTCCGGCCTGCTCGGGCTGGCGCTGCTGATTTCAATGCTGCAAATCAACCGCAGCCGCCACCTGCAGCTCCTCCCGGTCATCGGTTCCGTGGCTGATTTTGCCCTGACCAATCAGGACGGTCAGTTGGCGACGCTCGCGGATTTCACCAACCACGTCTGGGTCGCTGATATCGTGTTCACCCGCTGCGCCGGACCGTGTCCGCGGATGACCGGGCAGATGAAGTCGCTGCAAAATCTTTTGCCGGCGGAAAGCAGCGCGAAACTCGTCACCCTCACGACCGATCCGGAATTTGATTCGCCCGCCGTGCTTAAAAAATATGGCGACCGGTTCGGCGCGGATTCCAACCGCTGGACCTTCCTGACGGGCACCAAGGATGGAATCGCCGCGCTCGCCGCCGGCAGTTTGAAATTAGGCTCCGTGCCGGTGAAGCCCGCCGAACGCCTGAACGACGTGGACCTGTTCATTCACACGACGATTTTCATGGTGGTGGACAAGCACGCGCGGCTGCGCGGCAGTTTTGAGACCGGTGGCGAAGGCGTGGACTGGACGAACTCCGTCCAGCCGCGCATCCTCAAGGCCGTTCGCCAGCTGGAGAACGAACCATGACCATCCACGATTTGCCCGCTGTCAACGCCACGCTCAACGGTTTGAGCGCCGTTTTTCTGACGTTCGGTTTCATCTTCATCAAATGCGGCAACAAGACGGCGCACCGCTTCTGCATGCTGGCGGCGTTTTGCGCCTCGGTGGTTTTTCTCGGCTGCTACCTGACCTATCACGGCTACCTCGCGCTGGTGCTGCACCAGGGGCCGACGCACTTTTTGAAGCCGGAATGGTTCAAGCCGATTTATCTGACCATTCTCGGAACGCACACCCTCCTGGCCGCCCTCATCGTGCCGCTGATTTTAATCACGCTGTGGCGCGCCAAGAAGGAGCGCTTCGAGCAGCACAAGAAAATCGCCCGCTGGACGTGGCCGCTGTGGATGTATGTCTCCGTGACCGGCGTGGCGATATACTGGCTGCTCTACATCCAGTTTCCGCAATAACCACCCGGCATGACCGCCAGCGTCCAGGTCGCGATCCATCCCAGCCAGTTTCCGGAAAATGTCCGGCGCGACCTGCTGGCCTCGCTGCGCACGCGACGTGTGAACCACAAGTTTCATTACGACAGCGTCAAGCAAACCCAGAAATGGCTGGCCCTGCATGAAGTTCATTCGCCGGCCCGCTACGACGCCGGCTTGCGATCCACCTACGACCTGGCTTTCGCGGAGACTGCGGCCCAAATCAAATCCCGGTCGGTGCAGGTCATCGGATTGGGATGCGGCGGCGGACAAAAAGATGTGGAGTTGATCAAACAATTGCAGGCGCGCGGCAAAAAAATCTCCTACATGCCCTGCGATGTCGGCGTGGCGATGGTGCTCGTCGCCCGGCAGGCCGCGCTTGCTTTGGTTCCTGGAAAGGATTGTTCTCCTCTGGTCTGTGACCTGGCGACGGCGCGCGACTTGCAAAACCATCTCGCCAATCGCAACCCATCGCTCGTCACTTTTTTTGGCATGATTCCGAATTTCGAGCCGCGCCAAATCCTGCCCAAGCTGGCAGCACTCCTGCGGCCGAAGGATTTTTTGCTGTTCAGCGCCAACCTCGCCCCCGGCATGGATTATGCCGCCGGCATGAAACAGATTCTTCCGCAATACGACAATCCCCTGACGCGCGACTGGCTGTCGGCCTTCCTATTTGATCTGGGCGTGGAAGCGTCCGACGGCAAATTGCGCTTCACGATTGAAACCGGCGGACTGGGCTTGCAGCGAGTTGTGGCCCGGTTCCATTTCCGGCACTCCCGGCGGATCCAGGTTGGCGACCGGGAGTTTTCCTTTGCGCGCGGCGAAGCGATCCGGCTTTTTTTTTCCTACCGCTACACCCCGGCCCGCGCGGCAAAGTTGCTGGCACAGCACGGATTAAAAGTTCACCGCCAATGGGTCACCGCCTCGGGCGAGGAAGGCGTATTCCTTTGCCGCCGGAAATAGTTTTAATTCACTTCGCGACTTTGCGTGAGGTTCAGAAACCCTTCAACGTATCCAGCACCGCCTTGATGCGCGGGACTTCGTGGGTGCGGAACAAGTCGGTTTTTCCCAGCGCCGCCAGCACCGCAAAGAACGGCTCGGCGCAGCGGACTTCTTCGCCAAAAAACTCAAAGGCGTGCGGCAGGGCATGGCAGACGGGAAAACCGAGTTCCCGCAGCCGGAAGGTGTTCAGAAAAATGTTCATCTGATGGCGCACCCGCACCGCACTGTCCTGCAGGTTGCGGTAATAAAAGCCGAGGCCGGGATCCAAAAAGATTTTTTCCACCCCGCACCGTTGCGCGAGTTCGATCTGGCGGGCAAAAAAATCTTTCAGCACCGGCACCGGATCGGCCGATAAATCAAAGTCGCCCACCTCGCGGACGTTTTTGCCGGCGACGTAACAGATAATGACGGCGGCATCGTGCGCGGCCACCATTTTGAAGATTTCCCGGGAGCCGGCGGTTCCGGTCAGGTTCAGAATGTTCGCGCCGGCTTCCAGACTGGCGCGCGTGACGGCGGGCGAATAGGTCTCAACGGAAACCAGGATCTTTTCGGCGCGCAGCCCCTTGATGACGGGAATCAGCTTGGATTTCTGCGCCGCATTGCCGATGCGTGCAGCGTGGGCGAGGGTGGATTCCGCGCCGACATCAATAATTTGTGCGCCCTGCGCCGCCAGCACTCGGCCGCGCTGAACGGCCAAAGCAGCCGTCGGACAGACGCTTTCGCGATACCACGAATCGGCGGACAGGTTGACGACGCCCATGATGGCCGGTTGCGAATTAAAATCAAATTTCCGGCCGGCGATGGAAAATCCCCGCACGGGCGCCTTGGCGGCGGCACGGTTCGGTTCCAGCAGCGCGGCGAGTTGTTCGAGCGACAGCATGACCGCATCGTAAGCAGGAATTGGGATTTCGCAAACAGATTGGAGCTGAAAAATGGTTGGCGCGATGGGCGCGTGGAGTTAAATTCAGCCATGAATTTGTACGGATGGCTCAGGTTTTGGTTCGTCGTTGTGACCGCCGGCAACTTACTGTTCGTGGCCGGATGCGAAAATCCGTCGGCGATGAACGCGTCCACGGCCAACGTAAAACACATCGCGCAAGGCGAATTTGCCGACCAGGTTACGCGCGCCGCGGGGCCGATCGTGGTGGATTTTTACGCGACCTGGTGCAATCCGTGCCGGCAATTGTCTCCACTGCTGGATTCGGTGGCGGGTTCGTTCACCGACAAGATCAAGTTTTTCAAGGTGAACGTGGATGAGTCACCCGGGCTGGCGCAGAATTTTCAGATTCAGGCGATTCCAACGGTGCTGTTTTTCAAGGACGGCAAACTAATCGACCGCATGACGGGTTTGACAACCGAGGGGGATTTGAAAAGCAAACTCGACGCGCTCCTGGCCAGCAAATGATTCATTGGCGATGGAGCAGGACGTCCGTCAGCGGCCCCTTTTCCGTTTGGATCACGGTGCCGGGTGAAAGGTGGTGGCGCGCGAACCAGCCTTCCTTCGTTTCCAAGGCAAAGACAATATCATTGCTTGCAGAAAAAACGCTGTTGGTGTCGTTCTTTTCGAGGTGATGAATTTCCCGGATGGTGCCGTCGCCAGAGATATAGGCGACCGAAATGGATTCCGGGCAATTTTTCATCCAGAAAGCTGCCTGTTGGGGGTATCGCAAGTTAAACAACATGGCGTCCGTCTCCTGAATATTCGTGCGGAACATCATGCCGGTGTGAATCTCCTGGTCGCTCAACGCCAGTTCAGCATCAATGATTTCAGGTCCCAGATAAATTTTCATGGTCTGCAATTTCGGCTGCGCGTGAGTCGGCAGCAGGTCGTCCACCGAAGCCGCGGCGGGCGGTGCTGGCGTCGTTGGTTTGCCACAGCCAGCAAACGCGGCGACGGCCAGCGATAACAGAAGCCAATTCAAAACTTTCACGCCGCCAATCTGCCGGAAGCTGGCAGCGTTATCAATCCCCGTCCGCCGCCGGCCGCAATTCGCCGACAACAAACCGCAATTTGCCGGCAGTCGCATTGGACTGCGATTGGTAAAGTGTTCGTGTGGAAATCAAAGCTCTCATGCCGCCAGCGTCTACCTCCGGTGGCGGACCGTTTGACTTGAACGCGGGAAAGCTTATTTTGTCATCGTTGTGACAACCATTGACCAGCCCGCCGCCACCGTGCGGCTCGATGAACTGCCGCCGCGCGTCTGCGCCGTGGTGCGCAGCGTCAGCACTGATGACGAGGACACGCAGCGTCTTAAGACCATGGGGGTTTGCGTGGGCCGACGCGTGGAGCTCGTCCGGGCGGGCAATCCTCTCATCCTGAAGATTTTCGGCTCGCGGCTGGGCGTTTCCGCCGAACTCGCGGCGCGCGTCCGCGTGGAAATCTGCCAGCCCGGCCATTGCGCTTTGCGCGACCACGAAGGAGCATGAGCGCTGGTCACGACACGACCGCCCCGGCTTCCGAGACGGGGACCCACCACGCTTTCACCCTTGCGCTGGTCGGCAATCCCAACGCCGGCAAGACGACTTTGTTCAATGCACTCACCGGTCTGCGCGCCAAAACGGCAAATTTCCCCGGCACCACGGTGGAGCGCAAAGTGGGCCGCCTGCATCTCGAACACAAGCAGATCGTGGTCGTGGATCTGCCGGGACTTTACAGCCTCGACAGCCAGTCGCCGGATGAAAAACTCGCCGCTGACGCCTTGCAGGGAAAGCTGGAACACACTGCGCCCAACGCCGTGCTGGTGGTGGTGGATGCGACCAATCTCGAACGGAATCTCTTTCTGGCCAGCCAGGTATTGGAATTGAAATGTCCGGTCATCGTGGCGCTGAACATGATGGACATGGCGCGCCGCGACGGCATCCGCATCGACCCGGCGAAACTGCGGGACGAATTGGGCTGCGTCGTGGTGCCGGTCTCCGCGCGCAACGGCGAGGGCATTGACACATTGAAACAGGAGCTGAACCGGCTCGTTGCCGGGGCCATGCCGGAGGCGGTGGATCACGTTGACCCGCATTGCGCGGGCTGCAGCGGCTGCACTTTCCAGGCACGCTACGAATGGACCGAGCAGATCTCCACCCGCGTCATGGATGCCGCCATCGTCCAGCGTTCGGCGTGGACGGACAAGCTGGACGACTATTTCACGCATCCGGTCATCGGCGTGGCGGTGTTTCATGTGGTGATGCTGGCGCTGTTCGCACTGATCTTCTGGGCGGCGCAAATTCCGATGGAATTGATTGACCATTTGTTCGCGGGCATCAAATCCTGGGCGGCTGGCATCCTGCCGGCCGGCGATTTGCAAAGCCTCGTCTCCGACGGGGTGGTGGGCGGCGTCGGCGGCATCCTGGTTTTCCTGCCCCAAATCTGCATTTTGTTTTTTGCGCTGTCGCTGCTGGAAGACACCGGGTACCTGTCGCGCGCGGCGTTTGTGATGGATCGAATCATGCGCAAACTCGGGCTGCCGGGGAAAGCCTTCGTGCCGCTGCTCTCGGCGCACGCCTGCGCGATTCCAGCCATCATGTCCACCCGCGTCATCGAAAATCCGCGCGACCGGCTGGTGACGATCCTCGTCACGCCGCTAATGGCCTGCTCCGCGCGGATTCCGGTATATGCGATGGTCACGGCGCTGCTGTTTCCCCATTCCCCCTTGAAAGCAGCACTGGTCTTCACCGCGGCCTACGCGACGGGCGTGGTGGCGGCGCTGGGCATGGCGATGATTTTCCGGAAGACCATCCTGCCCGGCGAAAGCAAACCGCTGATGATCGAACTGCCGCCTTACCGCGTGCCCGCCTTGCGCACGGCGCTGTTACATACGTTTGACCGGGCGAAAATTTTCGTGAAACAGGCCGGCACGGTCATCCTGGCCATCTCGCTGGTGTTGTGGGCGCTGTCGTATTATCCCAAAACCAGTCCGCCAGCCGCAGCCGTGGCGATGACGACGAAGGCGGCACAATTTCAAAAAGACGGCGATACCAATCAGGCGGCGGCCTTGCTCGCCAACGCCGACCGGTTGACCGCGCAAAATTCGCTGCAAAATTCCTTTGCCGGCAAAATCGGCCACGTCATCGAACCCGTCATCGCGCCGCTCGGATTCGACTGGCAGATTGGCATCGGCATTGTCAGCTCGTTTGCCGCGCGCGAAGTCATCGTCTCGACGCTGGCGATTGTCTATGGCGTGGGCAAGGACGCGGCGGACCACAATCAGACGTCGCTGTACAGCACGCTGCGGCAGGCAAAGCGCACGGACGGCACGCCGATCTTCAACACGGCAACCTGTATGAGCCTGCTGGTTTTTTACATTCTCGCGGCGCAATGCCTGTCCACCACCGCCGTCGTCCGGCGCGAGACAAACAGTTGGAAATGGCCATTGTTCCAGATCGCCTATATGACCGGGCTGGCCTACGTCGCAGCGCTGGTCGTGTATCAGGTGCTACGGTATTTCGGCCACTCATGATGCTCCGTGACGCGGCGGCGTCCGACCTCGTTACGCCGCCGGTGGCAGGCGCAAAGTGGCGTCGAGTGGCGGCAGTTCCGCCAAGTCTTTCCCGCCCGTGCCGCCACCGAGCTTTTGCAGTTTTTCGCCCGAAGGTTTGATGCGTGATTCGTAGCTGCCCACCGCCTGATTAAAGGCGCGGTTCGCCGTCTCCAGTCCGCCCCGGATTTTTTCCAAGTGCTCCGTGAACGTGACGACCCGCAGGAACAGCTCCTGCGCCGCTTCCGCGATTTTCTGTGCGTTCTCGGTCTGCGCGTGCTGCTGCCAGCTCACGCTCACGGACCGCAGCAGCGCAATCAACGACGCCGGCGTCGCCAGCAAAATCCGTTTCTCCGCCGCCCAGATGATCAGATCATGGTCGCCTTCCAGCGCCGCACTGAACAGCGATTCTGCCGGCACGAACAACACCACGTAATCCAGCGCGTTCGGGAACTGGCGCGGATAATCGCGGTCAGCCAGCGCCTTGATCGTGCCTTTCAACTTCGCCGCGTGCGCGGCTAGAGCCTCGGCGCGCTTCACCGGCTCAGCCGACTCCAGCGCATTGAGAAAATCAAAATCCGGCACCTTCGCGTCCACGATGATGAAGCGGTCGCCCGGCAGTTTTACGACAAGATCCGGCCGGTTTTCGCCGGACGACGTCTGCTCCGTGAAATCGCAATGCGCGCTCATGCCCGCCGCCTCCACCACGCGCCGCAGCGTTTCCTCACCCCAGCGGCCGCGCGCCTGGTTGGAGTGCAGCACCAGCCGGAACTGCTGCGTTTCTTGCGCCAACGTCGTACTTTGCTGCGAGAGCAGTTCCAACTGCTTCTTCACCTCGCCGAGCGTGGACGACTGCGCGGCGCTGTTCGACTGCAAATTCTTCTGGTAGGTTTCGAGTTGTTGTTTGAGCGGCTCGACTAGGCCTTTGATGGCTTCCTGGCGTTGGGCCAAATCGCCTTTCGCCGTCTCCTGAAATTTTCCAAGCCGTTCTTCCGCCAGGCGCAAAAATTCCGGGGCTGATTGTTTCAGCGCCTCCGCGCTCATGGCTTGGAACGCCACGCGCAGTTCCGCGATGGCTTTCTCCTGTGCGGTCTTGGCGTCGCGCAAGGTCTGTTCGTGAAGCTGTTTTTGTTCCGCGAGAATTCGCTCCGCTGCCGCCTGGTTTGCCTGCGCCGTGGCGAGCGAAGTTTTGCTCAGCGAATGCTGTTCGCGGGTCTGCGCCAGTTCTGCCTCGCGCTGGGTCAATTGCTGGCGCAATTCAGTTTCCAGTCGTGAATCGGGGGGAGATGCCGAGCGGCCTCCGCGTCCGATCAACCAACCGATGAGCAGGCCCAGCCCGCCGGCAATGGCAGCCGTGATGAGGATGGCAATTCCGAGCGACATGACAATCATTTGTAGCCGCGCCTCGTGAGCGCGCGGATACCTGGTTTAATTTTTTGCGTTCTCACGAACGCGGCTACTATCAATAATGCGCGATGACTTCGATCTCCACGCTCGCGCCTTTGGGCAGGCCGGCAACCTGGACGGTGGATCGCGCCGGGAAATTCTCCGTGAAATACTTCGCATAGACCTCGTTCATGCCGGCGAAGTTCGCCAGGTCGGTCAGGAAAACCGTGCTCTTTACCACGCTGGCGAAGGTGAGCTTCTGGTCGTCGAGAATCGCCTTCACGTTTTCCAGCACGCGTTCGGTCTGCGCCTTGATTTCGCCCGTGACGAGGTTGCCCGTGGCCGGGTCGATCGGAATCTGCCCGGCGCAGAACAACAGATCGCCGACCCGGACGGCATGGTTGTATGGCCCGACGGCGGCGGGCGATTTCGCAGGTTTGATGATGGTTTTGGCGGCCATGAGCTGGGTTTGGTGATTGTAAAACTGCGCGGCCAGTCTGTCTCTTTTCCAGGCGAGCGTCAAGGTGCGCGGGTACTGGTCCGACCTACTACCTTCGGTCGGGGGCACATTGCCGGCATTTTAACTCCCGTTGCCGATGAATTGATATTACCTTGTGTCCGCATGGCAATCATTGGCAAACGCAATCTGCTCGCTGTTGTCCGGGCATCCCAGCCCGGGCTTTATCTCGATGGCGGGGAATTGGGCGAGATTCTTTTGCCCGGCCGCTACATTCCCGTCGGCCTCGCGCCCAAGCAGAAGCTCGACGTTTTTGTCTATCGCGATTCCGAGGACCGGCTCGTGGCCACGACGGAAAAGCCGCACGCCATGGTCGGCGAGTTCGGTTACATGCGGGTCATCAGCATTCATGCGCAGGCGGGTGCGTTTCTCGACTGGGGCCTGTCCAAGGATTTGCTTGTGCCGTTCCGCGAACAGGAAATTCCATTGCGCGTCGGCGACTGGGCGGTGGTCTATGTGGCGCTTGACGCGCAGACCAATCGCATCCTCGCCAGCACGCGGCTGAACCGCCACCTCAACCGCGACACGCCTGCGTACCGCGACGGCCAGCCGGTGAGCATTCTCGTCACCGCCAAGATGCCGCTCGGCTACAACGCCATCGTGGACAACGCACATTTTGGTTTGCTCTACAAAAGCCAGCTCGCCTACGCGCTCAAGATCGGCGCGCGGCTGAAGGGTTTTGTCCGCACGGTGCGCGCGAACGGCAAGATCGATCTGAGCCTCGATGCCGTCGGCTACAAGCGCGTCGCGCCGTTGACGGACCTGATCGTGGCCGCGCTCAAGATGAGCGGCGGCAAGCTGGCCTTCGACGACAATAGTTCGCCCATCGAGATCCGGCAGAATTTCAGCGTGAGCAAAAAGGCGTTCAAGCAGGCGCTCGGCAAATTATACAAGACGCGCCGGATCACCTTCACCAAGCCGGGAATCGAGCTTTTGGAAAATGAAATGTGGACGCCGGGAACCAAAATAAAACTATGAACGACCAGATCATCCGCCTGCTGGCGCAAAACGATTACGTCGCCGCGAACGTGCCCGAGCTGCTGCGGCTGCTCCGCCTCGCGCCAAACCAGCAGCAGGAATTGCAGGCGGCGCTCCAAAAGCTGGAGCAGGCCGGCCAGGTCGCACGCATCAAGGGCAACCGCTATATCAGCCCGCGCGACGCGGACCTGATTGCCGGCCGCATCCGCATGAATCGCGCCGGCAAAGGCTTTCTCCAGCCGGATGATTCGAGCTTGAAGGAAATCGCCATTCCGGAAAACGCCACGGGCACGGCGCTACACGAGGACCGCGTGCTGGTGCGGCGCGACACCCGAAAAAATTTCCGCGACGGCGGGACAGAAACCGGCACGGTCGTGCGCATCCTCGAGCGGCGGCGCACGCAGATCGTCGGCACCCTGGCGCAGAGCAAACAGTTTCTCTACGTCATCCCCGACGACCCGCGCATCCCGCATGATGTCTATGTCACGCCACCGCGTGACGTGGGCCGGCGCGCAAACCTGGGCGACAAGGTGGTCGTCGAACTGCGCGAATGGGAATCGCGCCATAGCAATCCTGAAGGCGAAATCATCGAGGTGCTCGGTGCGCCGGATGAGGAGGGTGTGGACATGCTGTCCGTGCTGCGCCAATACAATCTGCCGCTGCACTTTCCCAAGGCCGTGCTGGCCGAGGCGCATGCCGTCGGCAATGTGGTGGCCGGAAAAGACCTGGCCGGGCGGCTCGACTGCCGCGCGCATAATGTCATCACCATTGATCCCGATGACGCGAAGGACTTCGACGACGCCATCTGCCTGGAGCGCGTGTCGCCGGAGCAATGGCGGCTATGGGTACACATCGCGGACGTGTCGCATTACGTCAAGCCCGGCACCGCGCTCGATGAGGAGGCGCGCAAACGCGGCAACTCCACCTACCTCGTGGACCGCGTCATCCCGATGCTGCCGGAAGCGTTGAGCAACGAGCTTTGCTCGCTCAAGCCGAACGTGGAACGCCTGACCAAGTGCGTGGAGTTTCTGGTGTCGGCGGACGGACGCGTGTTGAACACAAAGTTTCACGCGGCCGTCATCCATTCGCAGCGGCGCTTCGCGTATGGCCAGGTGCTGGAGATTTTGCAGCGCGCGCCGGCGGACGACCCGATTGAACAGATGCTGCATTCGGCGCACGCGCTGGCGCAGAAAATCCGCCGGCACCGGTTCAAGAACGGTTCGCTCGACCTGGATTTTCCCGAAACGAAGATTCGGCTGGACGAGCAGGGGAAGATTTTGCGCATCGAGAAAAACGAGAACGACGTGTCGCACCAGCTGATCGAGGAATACATGCTGCTCGCGAACGAGGCCGTCGCCACGCGCCTGATGTCATTGCGCACGCCGGCGATCTATCGCGTTCACGAGGAGCCGGACGCGCGGCGGTTACAGGAATACCGACTGGAAGTGCTCGCGCACCATGTCCAGTGCGGCAACCTGGGTCAGCCGGCCGAGGTGCAAAAACTCCTGGCGAAGCTCGGCACCCTGCCCATCGGTCCCGCCCTGAAGATTGGCTTTCTCAAATCGCTAATGCGCGCATGCTACTCGGTTGAGCCGCTGGGGCATTACGGTTTGGCCAAGAAAAAATATACGCACTTCACGTCCCCCATTCGCCGCTACGCTGACTTGGTGGTGCATCGGGCATTGTTTGATCAGAACGCGGTGAAGGGTGCCGCGCTCAAGGAAATCGCAGAGCATATTTCAGTGACCGAGCGCAATTCCGCCGATGCCGAGCGCGATAGCAAGGACGTGAAGCTGTTCGCCTTTTTGAAGGCTCAGCTGGCCTCCGATAAGCCGACTAAATATCCCGCGCTCGTGACGGATGTGCGGAACTTCGGCTTCTTCGTCGACGTGCCCGGTCTGGCGATGAGCGGACTTGTGCCGTTGTCCACGATCGAAGACGACTTTTACGTGTTCGACGAAATGCGGCGCAACCTCGTGGGCCGCCGCACGCGCCGGATAATCCGGCTCGGCGACAAACTCTCCGTGCAGGTGGCGAAGGTGGACAGCTTTAAGAAGCAGGTGGATTTCTGTCTGGCCGTGGAAGAGCGTCAGCCCAAACCATTGCGGCCGCCGGCAGCGCGTCCCGCGTCCGCACGGCCGCAGCCGTTTCAACCGAAGAATCGACCTTCCTCCTACCGACCGGAAAGCAAGCGTCCACCTTCCGCGCATTCGGGAAAACCGCATTGGAAAGATTCGCAACGTTCCGATTCGCGTTCGCCTTCGCCGCGCCGCGACGATTCGCGAGGGCCCGAGGCACATCAACGGACACCGCGACGGGAGGATTCACACCCGTCGGAATCAAAGCCGATGTTCCGCACCTCGGGTTCGCAACTGCCGACCTCGCAGCGGCCATTGCTGAAATCCAGCGGCAACCGAAGTTTCTCCAAGCGTCGGCGTTGATGGGCATGCCTTGCTTTTCATTCGCCCGTCAGCAATGACGTTGCTATGCTCCGCGGCCAAATTAATGTCCGTCTCGCTCCATAAAGCCGATGCCCTCGCGCAACTGAAAGCCGCTGCCGAGGTTCTGGAAAAGGCGGCGGCGAACCGCGCGCTGCTAGCTCAGCTTTCCATCGAGGAACGCACCCGGCTGCTCAAGGCGGCGGGGGATATTTATTGTCCCGATGTGGCGCAACGCCGCCGGCTCGTCAAGGCCAGTTCGAAGCAGCGCAAGGCCGAGAAAACGCGGCGCGACCAGTCGAAGCTCCATGAGACCGGCATCCGCAAATTGCGCCGCGAAAAAGTTTTCACCACCCCGAATGTTTTTCCACCGAAAGATTTCGTGCAGGAAGAAATCAAGGGCAACCCCGATTTCCGCGAGGTCGTCGAGCCGCAGAACTGCTACATCTGCAAACAGGATTACTCGACCATCCACCATTTTTACGACCAGCTTTGTCCGCCGTGCGCCGAGTTGAATTTTTTAAAGCGCACCGAGTCCGCCGACTTGCGCGGGCGGGTGGCATTGCTCACCGGCGGGCGCGTAAAGATTGGGTATCAGGCGGGCATCAAATTGCTCCGCGCCGGGGCGCAGCTCATCGTCTGCACGCGTTTTCCGCGCGATTCGGCGATGCGCTATGCGGCGGAACCGGATTTCAAGGACTGGGGCGACCGGCTGGAAATCTTCGGACTCGATCTACGGCATACGCCGAGCGTGGAGGCGTTTTGCAAACACCTCCTCACCACGCGTTCGCGGCTGGATTTTATCATCAATAACGCCTGCCAGACCGTGCGCCGGCCGCCGGATTTTTACGCGCACATGATGGAATGCGAGCACGGACCGTTGCACGACCTGCCACCGGAAGCCGCGAAGCTGCTCGGCGCTTACGAAGGTTTGCGCGGCTACCATCTGTTGCCCGAAGGTCCGGGCCGGACTGGCCAAGTGCAGGAAGTTTCCAAACTTGCTGGAATTACTCATGCAGCCGCTTTATCTCAATTGCCACTCCTCGCTGAGGAATTCGCCGCGCAGCAAGCGTTGTTCCCGCAGGGCCGGCTGGACCAGGATTTGCAGCAGGTGGATTTGCGCGAGCGCAATTCCTGGCGGCTGCTCATGCATGAAGTCCCCGCCGTGGAACTGCTCGAAGTGCAGCTTGTCAACGCCATCGCGCCGTTCATCCTCAACGCGCAGCTTAAGCCGCTGATGCTGCGTACGCCGGAGCGCGACAAACACATCGTCAATGTGTCGGCCGTGGAGGGGCAGTTTTACCGGAAGTTCAAGACCACCCGGCATCCGCACACGAACATGGCGAAGGCCGCGCTAAACATGATGACGCGCACGGCCGCCGCCGATTATCACGCCGACGGCATTCACATGAACGCCGTGGACACCGGCTGGGTGACGGATGAAGACCCGGTGCACATCGCCGAGCGCAAGGTGGCGGAGCATCGCTTTCATCCGCCGCTGGACATCGTGGATGGAGCGGCGCGCATCGTGGATCCGATCATTGCCGGGTTCAACACCGGCGAAC
>CAIQEI010000102.1 GCA_903870815.1 uncultured Verrucomicrobia subdivision 3 bacterium | reverse complement strand
TTGATCATGTTGCCTTCGTCCACCGAAGTGTCCACGACCTTGATTTTGCTGATGCCCAGCTCGGCGATCTGTTTCACCACCGCCTTGGAAAGCGGTTCGAATGCACGCGCCACCACTAGGCCTTTTTCTTCGTCCACCGCGTCCTGCACCAGCACGCGGTTCTGCAAATCCTCGATTTTTTCCGCCTCTTTCACCGTCAATTCCTCGATGGTGTAGAACAGCTTCAAAATTTCCTCGTCCGTCCCGCGCGTGAGCCCGCCGTTGTCCTTCGCCTTGCTGCCCTTTTCCTTGCTCTCGTGATCGAGAAAGGAAAGCGCCCGGAAGAAGGTGGTCGTCAAAAATTTACGGCGGCGTTTCTTGCGGTCCAGATAAACGTACAGCAAATCGCTGGTGTCAAACATCGCTTCATACCAGGAACCCCGGTCCGGAATGACCCGGAAACTGTGAAGCATCTTGCCGTTCGGATGTTGCGTCGCCTCGAACGCGATGCCCGGCGAGCGGTGCAACTGCGATACGACCACGCGCTCAGCGCCGTTGATCACGAACGTGCCCTGCGGCGTCATCAGCGGAAGTTCACCCATGAACACCTTCTCCTCCTTGGCGCTCTTGCCCTCGTCCTTCAACAGGAACGTGACATACAGCGGCGCGCCATAGGTCGTGCCTTCGCGCAGGCATTCCAGCCAGTCCACCTTGGGTTCGCCAATCTCATAAGTATCGTAGTCGAGCTCGATTTTCTCATCGTAGCTTTTAATGGGGAAAACCTCGCGGAAGACCGATTCCAAGCCGACGTGCTTCTGGCGCTTGGAAGGCGTCACGTCGGCCTGCAAAAATTCCGCGTAGGAGTTCGTCTGCAACTCGATCATGTTCGGCGGGATGACGATTTCCTTGATTTTGCCGAAATTGATACGTTCTGTGGCTCGCGATGGCATTTTATACTTTCTGTTGGGTACGGCGATACGCCGCACCGATTTTGACTTAACGACACAAGGCAAGCCCGCCGTGTACCACGGCCAGCTTGCCACTACCGCAACCGAATGTCCTACCAGCTAAAATTATTATCCAATTGATCCCGCCTTTCGCGGGGATGAAACGGGGCGGCGGCAACACGCCGCCGCCCCTGAACCGGACGAATTACTTGACTTCCACCTTCGCGCCGGCTTCTTCGAGCTTCTTCTTGGCGGCGTCAGCGTCAGCCTTGTTCGCACCCTCCAGCAGGGGCTTCGGCGCGCCTTCGACCAAAGCCTTGGCTTCGGCGAGGCCCAGACCGGCCTTCACTTCCCGGACCGCCTTGATGACGGCGATCTTCTTGTCCGCCGGGACCGCGGCGATGATCACGTCAAAAGTGTCTTTGGCTTCGGCCGGAGCCGCGGCACCACCAGCGGCAGCGCCACCGGCAGCCGCAACCGCCACAGGCGCGGCGGCGGATACGCCCCACTTGGTTTCCAGTTGTTTCACCAAGTCGGCGGCTTCGATAACCGTCAGCTTGCTCAATTCTTCCACGATGTTTGCAATGTCAGCCATAGTACTGTTTCTTTCTTTTCGTCTCGTCGTCGGCCGGAGCCCCGGCCGTTTTCAGTTCGCAGCGTGCGTTCCGACGATTTACGTTGTTGTTGTTTGTTGGTTGCTCCGGCTAAAAAGTTTCGATTGGAAACCTCCAGCCGGAAATTAATTATTCGGCTTTTTCCGCCTTCGCTTTGATGACCTGCGCCAGTTGCGAGGCCGGCGTGTTGATCAAGGTCACCAGCTTCGTCGCCGGCGCGTTTAGCAGACCCAGCAGCTTGGCCCGGAGCACGTCGAGGCTCGGCAAATCCGCCAAGGCAACGATGCTCGCCACTTCGAGGCGCTGGTTGTTCAAGTAGCCAAACTTGAGCTTCAACTTGTCAAACTCGGCGGCAAAATTCTTCAACGCCTTCGCGGCGGCGGAAATGTCCTTCTTGCCCGTCACCACCGCCAGCTGCCCGGCCAGACTGCCGTTCAGTTCGCCAATGCCCGCTTCCTTCGCCGCCACGCTAAACACGGTGTTTTTCACCACGTGTACCTCCGCGCCCGCCTGCGTCAGTCGCTTGCGCAACTCGGAGAGGTGCGCCACCTTCAAGCCTTGATAGCCGACCACGATGAAGAACGGCGATGCGTTCAACCGGGCGACATATTCACCCGTCAATAATTTTTTTTCAGCACGCATGATTCAAGTCCTCGTTTTAATGGGTTGCAAATTCACGGACATCCACACGGACCGGCGGACTCATCGTCGCTGAGAGCGTGCAGGAATTGATGTAGGTCCCCTTGACGCTGTTCGGGCGCGCCTTGGCCACGGCCTCAATCACGGCGCGGGCGTTTTCTTCAATGTGTTCCGGCGGGAACGACGCCTTGCCCACAATGACGTGGACATTCGCGGCCTTGTCCACCTTGAACTCGACGCGGCCAGCCTTCACTTCTTTCACTGCTTTCGCGGTGTCGTCGGTGACGGTGCCGGTCTTCGGGTTCGGCATCAGGCCACGCGGTCCGAGCACTTTGCCCAGCTTGCGGACTTCCGCCATGGCCTCGGGCGTGGCAATCGCCACGTCAAAATCAGTCCAGCCGCCGTTGCATTTGGCGATCATGTCTTCAAAACCAACATTTTCCGCGCCGGCCGCCTTCGCCGCGTCGGCTGCGTTGCCTTTGGCGAACACCAAAACGCGCACCGTCTTGCCGCTGCCGTGCGGCAGCGGTACCGTGCCGCGGACCATCTGGTCGGACTGTTTCGGGTCGACGCCGAGGCGGAACGCGAGGTCAATCGTTTCGTTGAATTTGGCCTTCGGAAATTTGGCGAGCACGCCAACCGCGTCTTTAAGCGTATAGGCTTTCTTCCCCTCAACCACCTCCAGGGCTTTCTTGTATCTTTTGCTGGGCATTTGTTTTGGTGCGGTGCAAGCGAATCAAACGATTCTCCCGCGGTTGTTTGTTGATTAACCGACGACCTCAATTCCCATGCTGCGCGCCGTGCCGGCAATCAGCCGGACGGCCGCATCTTCGGAATTCACATTGATGTCCTTGGACTTCATTTTCACGATGTCCAAAATCTGCTTGCGCGTGACCTTGCCGACCTTGTCCTTATTCGGCGTCTTTGAACCGGCGGTGATGCCGGCGGCCTTCTTGAGGAGCACGGACGCGGGTGGGGACTTGGTGATGAACGTAAACGACTTGTCCTGAAAAACCGTGATGACCACGGGAATAATCAGGCCGGCGTCGTTTTTCGTTGCGGCGTTAAATTCCTTGCAGAACCCCATGATGTTCACGCCGTGCTGGCCGAGCGCGGGCCCGACGGGGGGCGCGGGGTTAGCCTGACCGGCCGGTATCTGCAGCTTGATTTGTCCAGTAATTTTCTTTGCCATAAAAATCGTTTAAGTTTTTTCGACCTGCCAGTATTCGAGCTCCACCGGCGTGTTGCGCCCGAAGATGTTGACAGTCACCTTCAGCTTGCCGCGTTCCGGATCGATCTCCTCAATCACGCCGCTGAAATTCAGGAACGGACCGTTGTTGATCTTGATCGTTTCCCCGACCGCAAAATTGACCTTCGGTTTTTCCGTTTCCTCCGACGCGGAAATTTGCGCCTTGATCGCCTCAACTTCATCCGTCGGCGTGGGCTGCGGCGGATCGCTCAAAAATCCGATGACCCCCTGCGTCTCCCGGATGAAATACCACGCCTTTTCAATGACCCGCCGTTCGTCGTCCAGCAGCACCATGTCCACGAAAACATAGCCCGGCCACAACTTGCGATTGGACACGGTTTTTTTCTGGTTGCGCACCTCGACGACTTTTTCCATCGGCACCAAGACTTCCTTGATGCAGTCCTGCATCTCGTCGGTCTTGACGCGCTTCTCGATGCTGTCCTTGACCTTGTGTTCCTGTCCGGAAAGGGTCTGAATGATGAACCACTGGTTAGGCATGAAATTTTAACGGATAAAAATGTAAAACAAAATCCGGTCCACAAACACGACAAAACCGCCGAGCAACCCGACCATGATGATGATGAGCGCGGTGGAACCTTTCAATTCCTCCCAGCTTGGCCAGGCGCATTTCCGGAGTTCTTCCCGGGTTTCGGCGACGTAGGCAGCCAGACGCTGCACCTGTCCCTGCCACCAGAGGTAGCCGAACAAGGCTCCGATCGCCGCCGCCCAAATGACAATATGTATCCAGTTATTCACAAAAAATCACACCGTCCGCCACACCATGGCTCGCAATATTCCCATCCAATGCCAAACACCCATGCTTTCCTCGTCGGCCAGTTTCGCAATGCGAAACTGGCGGAGAGGGAGGGATTCGAACCCCCGTTGGCGGTAAAGCCAAAGCGGTTTTCAAGACCGCCGCGATAGACCACTCTGCCACCTCTCCAAGTTCGCAGACTGGCACGGCAGGAGGG
>CAIQEI010000101.1 GCA_903870815.1 uncultured Verrucomicrobia subdivision 3 bacterium | reverse complement strand
TCAACTTTTGGCACCTTTTGTCCGTTTTTGGCATTTTTAAAACCGGGTGACAAAAACGGACAAAAGGTGCCAAAAAGTGACATCGCGGGTCGCGCGAATGCCAGGTGCCAAAAAAGGACTCCAACCCGTTAACGCTTTAACCTTTCCCCCGCCAGGCAACTCGCCTGTCCGGGGCAGGGGAATCTCTGGTTGGCATCAGAGTTTTAAGAAGGATGTCCAGAGGTACCCTTTGGAGATGCGCCAAGCAGTCGGCGCTTGATTCTCAACTGCATGGATGAAACCATCCAACGGCGGGCTCCTTGCAGCCCGTGATTTTTGGAACTGATGAAAATTTCCATTCATAATCTCATGCAGCGGAGCGGCGTGGCGTTCGGTACCAGCGGCGCGCGCGGGCTGGCGACGGCGATGACGGATCTCGTCTGTTACGCCTATACCAAAGGTTTTTTGCAATACCTTGTGTCCATCGGCGAACTCCCGCGAACCGGCGGCCGCGTGGCCGTCGGCGGCGATTTCCGGCCGAGCACCAGCCGCGTGATGGAAGCGGTGTGCCGCGCGGCGGATGACCTGGGTTACCACGCCGTCAACTGCGGGAAAACCCCTTCGCCGGCCGTCGCGCTGTTCGGGTTCGAGCGGAATCTCCCGTCGATCATGGTCACCGGCAGCCACATTCCCGACGACCGCAACGGTATCAAGTTCAACAAGTGCGCCGGCGAAGTGTTGAAGTCCGATGAGAACGGGATGAGCAGCCAGGTGGTCGAACTGGACGACGCGCTGTTCGGTGCGGACGGAAATTTCGTGCGGGCAAATTCCGCACCGCGTGAGGTTTCTCCCGAAGCCGGCGAAAATTACGCCATGCGCTACCTGAATTTCTTTGCGCCGGACGCCTTGGCCGGTTTGCGCGTGGGGGTTTATCAACACTCCGCCGTCGGCCGCGATGTCCTGGTGAAAATTCTGTCGCACCTAGGCGCGGAAGTGACGCCGCTGGGTCGTTCGGATAAATTCATTCCGGTGGACACCGAGGCCATCCGCCCCGAAGACGTCAAGCTGGCGGCGGATTGGGCGAAACCGGGCAAATTTGACGCCCTCGTTTCCGCTGACGGCGACAGCGACCGGCCGCTCGTGAGCGATGAGCACGGCCACTGGCTGCGCGGCGACATCGCGGGGATTCTGTGCGCGAAATTTCTCGGGGCGGATTCTGTCAGCACGCCGGTCAGTTGCAATACCGCCGTCGAAAAATGCGGCTGGTTCCGCGAAATCCGCCGTACGCGCATCGGCTCGCCGTTCGTCGTGGCTTCGATGACGGAAGCCTCGGCCTGCGGCGCAAAACGAGCCGTCGGCTACGAGGCTAATGGCGGTTTTTTGCTGAACTCGGACATCGTGACGGACGCAAAGAAGCTGCGCGCCTTGCCGACGCGCGACGCGGTGATTGTGCTGCTCGGGGTTTTGCTGCTGGCGAAGGCGCAGGGCAAGACGGTTTCCGGATTGGCCGCCACCTTGCCCGCGCGGTTCACGGCCAGTGACCGGCTGAAAAACTTTGCGACGGAAAAGAGCGCGGCAATCCTGGCCCGGTTTAATTCCGGTTCCGAGCCCGCCGACCGGGCGGCGATTGAAACCGAGTTCGGTGGTATCTGCGGGAGGGTTGCCGGCTTAAACCGCACGGATGGTTTGCGCATTACTTTTGCGAACGAGGAAGTCATTCACTTGCGCCCGTCCGGCAATGCGCCGGAGTTCCGCTGCTACGCGGAGGCCGCGACCGATAAACGCGCCCGCGAGATCACGGCGCTGACGCTCACCCGAATTGGCGGTTGAGGCTCTGAAAAATGTGTGGGTTTGGCCGGTGTCCTGGCCACGTCGCGCCACTGGCTCGGCCCTCCCGGATTTCAGTGCGCCGTGCCGGCGGTCTTCGCCGGCGCAGTCACCCGTTTGAACAGGAAGATGAGCGGCATCGTGATCAGGGCCATGGCGCCGAAAATGAAAAAGTTGTCCACGAACGCCCACAAGTGCGCCTGCTGGTCGAGCAGTGAATATACGGCATTGTAAGCCTGATGCGACGCGGTTACGGGATCGGCATGGTGCGAAAGCAACCGGTTGGCGGCATCAAGCTGTTGCCGGAACGCCGGGTTGTCCGGGGCCAGATGCCCGACCATCAGCGCCTGATGCGTTTGCGCGCCGCGCGCCAGCATCGTGGTCACGAACGCGATGCCGATGCTGCCGCCAAGGTTGCGCATGAGGTTGTAAAGTCCGGTGGCGTTGCCGAGCTGCTGCTGGTTCAACTGGCTCATCGTCGCCGTGGTCAGCGGCACAAAGATAAAACTGATGGCGATGCCGTTCACGACGCTCGGCCAGATGACGTTGATCCGTGCGACCTGCAGGTTCAAGTCGCTCAGTATGAACGACGACGCGGCCAGCAGAACGAAGCCGATGACCAGCATCCACTTCGCCCGCATTTTACCGACCAGCCGCCCCACAAAAAAAGTCGTTACGAACGCCGCGATCCCGCGCGGGCTCATCGCGTAGCCGCTTTGCAGCGCCGGGTAGCCCATGAGTGTTTGCAGAAACAGCGGTATTTGCGCGGTCGTGCCATAGAGAATCGCGCCCAGCGTCGTCATCAGGATGAGGCCGAGGGTGAAGTTCCGGTTTTTGAACACGCGCAGGTCCACGAGCGGATGCTTGGATTTGATTTGCCACCAGATGAATCCCGCAAACGATAAAATCGAAACCAAGGCGAACCAGCGCACCCACACCGCGCCAAACCAGTCGGCCTCCTGGCCCTTGTCCAAAAGGATTTGCAGCGTCGCCAGCCACACGGCCAGCAGGCCGAAGCCGACGTAGTCAATCGTCGCGGACTTGTTGCGCTGGATGTAGGGCGGATCCTCGACCAGCCATTGCGCGGCGAGCACCGCAAGGATGCCCACCGGCAGGTTGATGTAAAAAATCCAGCGCCAGGAATAGCTGTCCGTGATCCAGCCGCCGAGCGTCGGACCCAGGATTGGTGCCACCACCACGCCTTGCGCGAAGATGGCCATGGCCGCGCCGCGTTTCTGGCGCGGAAAACTTTCCAGCATGATGGACTGCGCGATCGGCACCATGGCGCCGCCGCCGATGCCCTGCAAAACCCGCGCGAAAATGAGCGTCGGCAGGCTCCACGCCAGTCCGCACAAGGCCGACGAAAGCGTGAACATGACAATGCACGTGATAAACACGCGCTTGCGCCCGAAATGATTGGCCAGCCAGCCGGTTGTGGGCAGCACGATGGCGTTGGAGACGAGGTAGCTGGTCAGCACCCACGTCGCCTCCTCAGGCGTGGCCGAGAGGCTGCCGGCGATGTGCGGCAGCGCGATGTTGGCGATGGACGTGTCCAGCACCTCCATGAACGTCGCCATCATCACGCCCATCGCGATGAGCCACGGGCTGTGGCGCGGTTGCCATTCCTGCTGCATGATCAAAAATTAGTACTGCAAAATATCCGGGTTTTACCCGCGGCCATTTTGCAGTCGGATTAACTAAAAAAACCGCCGGAACCATAGCTCATTTCGGCGGCGGGCGAAACTGTGATTTGAAAGGGGACGACTTGGTCCTCGTCGCCCACCCCCTGCACCTTCCCAATGATGTTGCCTGGATTTGTGGAGCCGTGTCTCCCGGCTGGCGGAAAATGAGCCGGCTGGCTAATGGCATTCGTGGATGGAAGTGTTCCTGCTTTCCTAATTTATTTATTTTCTTAAACTCCGGCCATGGAACGACTGCCCGGATTCCGTGATTTTTATCCCGAACCACTCCCGCACCAGGACGTGTGGAGCGCCGACGCGCGCCAGCATATTTTTGACCAGTGGCGCACCACCGCCCGCCGCTACGGCTTCCGCGAATACGACGGCCCGCCGCTGGAACCCCTGGAACTGTTCACCACCAAGAGCGGCGAGGAGATCGTCGGCCAGCTTTTCGATTTCGAGGACAAGGGCAAACGGCACATTGCGCTGCGCCCCGAAATGACACCGACGCTGGCGCGCATGGTGGCCGCGCACGAACGCAATTACAAAAAGCCGATCAAGTGGTTTGCGATCCCACAATTGTTCCGCTACGAAAAACAGCAGAAAGGCCGGCTGCGCGAACATTTCCAGTTCAACGCCGACCTCATCGGTGAGACGGACCCGGCGGCGGACGCGGAATTGATCGCGCTGCTGATTGACACGCTGCGCGGCTTCGGCCTGACGGCGGAGGATTTTGTCATCCGCCTGAGCAGCCGCAACGCGTGGCAGGATTTCTTCAAGCACGGCGGCGGCGATCGCGCGCATGAATACGAGTTTTTCCAGATCATTGACAAGCTGGAGCGCACGCCGCCGGAAGAAGCGGAAAAGCGATTATCGGCGATGGGTTTTACCCTGGCGGGCGTGACCGCGTTCATCCAGTCCGGCCAGCCGTCGGCGGAACTGGAATGCATCCTGCAAAATCTCGCCGCGCGCGGGCTGAAGGACTTTGTGAAGATCGATTACCAGGTGATCCGCGGCCTGGCCTATTACACTGGTGTGGTGTTCGAGGCGTTTGACCGCAAGGGCGAATTCCGCGCCATCGCCGGCGGCGGGCGCTACAACAACCTCGTGAAGCTCATCAGCGGCGGCAAGGTGGACCTGCCCGCGCTCGGCTTCGGCATGGGCGACGTGGTGCTGCTCGAACTGCTTAAGGCCCGCGGCCTGCTGCCAAAGTTTGACGCGCCGACGGATGTGTATGTATTGATCGAGGACGAGGCGCTGCGCGCGATTTCACTCAAGCTGGTGCACGATCTGCGCGGGGCGGGCTACGCGGTGGAATATTCACTCACGCCCGCGAAGCCGGAAAAACAATTCAAACGGGCGCAGGAGCTGAAGGCAACCCACACCGCGCGGCTGGAAAACGATGCCTACGTCCGCATCCGCAACTCCAAATCGCGCGACGAAATTGTCACCGGCCTGGAAGGCGCGGCGAATCATCTTGGGTAAACGACTCCCATCAGGTGCGATGGGTTGAGGCCCAATGGACGCGCGTGCGCTCGCCTGCGACCGATTCCATGGCCGAGCGCAGCGGACGCCAACGGAGTGTTTCGCGAGTCGAATGATAATGCGCACGCGTATTGTGCCCGCTGACGCGGGCAAACAGGGTCGCAGCGCGACCCTGTCCACCACGTTAAAGTGGCGGCACGGGCGGGTTTATAGGTCCGATTTGGGAATTGCTAAAATGGATTTCACGTCCACCGGCGGTTTATCCATGAGCAGGTGAAGCGCGACAATTTCCGCGTTGGTCACCAGCGCCACAATGGCGAGCGCGATGATCGCCCAACTGCCGGCGTTGAATACGAGCAGCGCGATCAATCCGCCGAGCAGGCACAGGCCGTAGAATTTTGCCAGCCAAGAATGGGTGGCCGGATACTTTCCGAACTTCGCGTACGAAATCAATATGACGGCCGCCTCCGACAACAGGATCAGCCCCAGCGCAGGGATGTTTTGCAAGATAACCGGCCGGCACAAAAGCCACGCCGCGCCGAGGATGAACAGATAATAAATCACGTCGGTGAGGCTGTCGAAGCGGCGCAGCGCGGGCGTGGCGACGCCCAGCCGGCGCGCCAGTACGCCGTCGAAAATATCCGAGAGCGTGCCGGCGACGAGCAGCGGCAGATAAACCCAGCGGGTGACATTCGTCAGCGCGCAAACCAGGGCGACCGGTCCCAGTAGCAACCGCAGCAGCGTGAGTGCGAACGGCAGTTTTTTCATCCCCGCAAAACTGCGGCGGCGCCCTTTTCCTGTCGAGCCGTTTTTTCCTCCCGGTTGAAAAGAGAACTTGTTCACCGCTGGGTTTGGTGCGGTTGTTTCCGGTGAATAACTGCGGGCTTAAAAACGCCAGTGGCCTTGATTTCATTGGCGTTTATTGATTATTCACGGTTTGTTCACCGGCATTTTCCGGTGAACAAACGGTGGATATCAATTGGTGGGCAGAAAATAAATTTCTGCTAGAGTGTTGGCAGTTCATTGAAAGAACGAAGCGGGCGGCGGCGGGTAACAGCAAAGCTGTTCGTTTCAAGATAATCCCAGGCGACTGGGGAAAAGTCGGGTCAGGCTGGTTGACCCGGCTCCTCTGAAACCGGAGCGCAAGTTCCGGCGAGGCAGAATTCACCGGTTCCTCTGGCGATGTTCGCACATCGTCAAATGCGAATGAGGGACTTGGCAGCAAGCCGCGATGAGAAGCCGCGGCGAGTTGAGTCAAGTAGTCCGGAGAAGTTTCGGTTCCGGGCGAATCGCAGTCACCCAGAGGGTGAATAGTTGCTACTGTGCATCGGCACGGTGCGGACGGCTCTGGCGGGAGCAATTAAAATTGAGACCGCCCAGCGAAAAACGCCGAAAGGCGGACAAAAGGAGCGGACGCATCGGGAAGAACACGGGAACTCGGCAGGTTCCGTGAAAAACTTCCAAGCGCCGGCGATGTTAAAAACGACACCGCTGGACTGTGAG
>CAIQEI010000100.1 GCA_903870815.1 uncultured Verrucomicrobia subdivision 3 bacterium | reverse complement strand
GACCAGAGCTTCGCCGTGATCCGCGCTGTGGGCGTTGAGACCGGCGGCTCGAACATCCAGTTTGCCGTCAACCCGGATAACGGTCGCATGGTTATTATCGAGATGAACCCGCGCGTCAGCCGCAGCTCTGCCCTCGCGTCCAAGGCCACCGGCTTTCCCATCGCGAAGATCGCCGCCAAACTCGCCGTGGGCTACCTGCTCGACGAACTCAGGAACGACATTACGCGCGAAACCCCCGCGAGCTTCGAGCCGAGCATTGATTACGTCGTCACCAAGATTCCGCGCTTCGCCTTCGAGAAATTCCCGCAGGCCGACCCCACGCTCACCACGCAGATGAAAAGCGTCGGCGAAGCGATGGCCATCGGCCGCACGTTCAAGGAAAGCCTGCAAAAATGCCTGCGCTCGCTGGAGATCGGCCGCAGTGGCCTGGGCGGCGACGGCAAACCCTGGCGCATCGGCACGGAAGTCTATGGCGACCGCGACATCCTGCCGCGCGACGTCATCAGCCGCAAACTGAGCGTGCCCAACGCCGAACGCATCTTCTTCATCCGCCATGCCCTCCGCGCCGGCTTCACCATCGAGGAGATTTTCAATCTCACGAAAATCGACCGCTGGTTCTTGGTTCAAATTAAGGAAATCGTAGATTTCGAAGAAGAACTGGCCACCGCCAAGAACTGACGTGAAACCGGCCTTTCATTCCGCACTCCGAAATCCGCAATCCGCATTGGAAAGGGAGGTCGTGGAATTTGAGGAAGAACTCAGCTGGGTATGATGGCTTCGGTATCTCAGTTGTCACGAACAGCATTTCCAAGATTTCAAGAACGGACGATAGTTTTGTTTTTATGTTTGCTTGCCGCCGTTCATATATTCATTTTATCCGCAGCCTTTCCATTTTTTAACGTTGTCGACGAACAATATCATTTTGATCTCGTCGTGAGATATTCGCACGGTGAACTTCCGCATGCCATTGACACCACCACTGCGGAAGCGGTTCCTTACATTGCCATTTTCGGGACGCCTGAATATTTCTGGCCCCGGTCAACCTTTGCAGTCACAGGAATTCCCCCGCCTTTATGGCAACAGCCAGAAAAAATGCTCCCACACGTTTTGAAGACGGAAACCTTTTGGAGTACTCAAGTAAATCCTGAATCCGTTCAACCACCGCTTTATTATGTGCTCGCCGGATTGTGGTGGCGACTCAGCGAGCTATGCGGGCTTCACGACGGTGTATTACTCTATGCGGTGCGGTTTTTGAATATTTTCTTCGTTATCGCGCTGGTTTGGGTCGGGTTCATTACCGCGCGCCTGGTTTTTCCGGAAAATGTTTTTCCCCGCATGGCCGTTCCCACGCTGCTGGCATTTCTCCCGCAAACAACCTTTTATTCCATCAACAATGATGTGCTGTCACCGCTTGTTTTTGGTGTAGCGTTTGTCTGTGTAATCCGTATGTGGCAAGCGGACGTACCAGGAATTCCCATAGGCATGGCTACTGGCTTTGCAATCGCGGCCACCTATTTGGTTAAAATCAGCAATCTACCGGCAATCGGCGTGATCTCTGTGGCGATCGTGATGAAATTGTGGCAGTTACGCGAAACCGGACGACTGCGCCCGGCCCTGCCCAGTTTGGCGACGCTAGCCTTATGCGCTTGTGTGCCAATCTGCGGCTGGCTGGCTTGGATGCATTTTCACTTTGGGGATTTCACGGGAACATCCGTCAAAACGGCATCGCTCGGATGGACGTTAAAGCCTTTTGCCGATTGGTGGCACCATCCGATATTTACCCTGCAAGGTCTGTGGACTTTTATTTCGGGTTTGGTGACAACATTCTGGCAGGGAGAATTTCTATGGTATGGCCAGCCCATGACTTTTCCCGCGACGGACACGATTTACACACTCATTTCCCTCGGCTTGATCAGTGTTGCTTTTATCATGCTTATTCCACGCTTCACGCAGACAAGTATTTCCCAGCGAAGGGTGCTCTGGTTTGGATTTTGGATCTTGGCAACGTCTGTGGCTTTTCTGGCGTTTTTGTCCATCATCTACGATTTTCACGACTGCTTTTATCCCTCGCGCTTGCATCCCTATTTCACATCCGGAAGATTGTTGGGAGCCGCTTTGATTCCTTTCCTGCTGCTATTTGTTTATGGGTTGGATTGCGCGGTGAGCCATTTTAAGTACAAGCATGGACGGCTGATTGCGCTGGCAGGATTCGTCTTGTTCATGTTAATCACGGAGATTAATGTGGCTTGGCCGGTTTTCTCTAACGAATATAATTGGTTTCACATGTAAACGGCTAATCGATTTGGTTGCCCCAACCGCGCTTACGCCGGCATTTGGCTTCCGCCTCCGTTTCAGAGCAGTTGGTTGACGTGCCGGTTTGCCGCTCCGTCCGGAGCGAAATCTTTTCAGTCTCGCGCGCCACCCCGTTCCCCAACCCCGTCGGGGTGGCAAAATTCTGCGTGCGCCTATCGCTGATATTTCCAGTTCCGCGATTTTCCCTTAGCAATCCATTCGATGGCGGTCTGCAACCGTTGTGCGCGCGTCGCCTCGCGTTTGGCTTCGGTGAGCCACTCGACATATTCCCGCTGGCAACTGGGGCCGAAATTTCCGAACGCCGACAGCGCCTTTTTGTTTTGCTTGAGCGCAGCCTGAAAATAATCCGGCACAACGAGTTTGGGCCTGGGTTTCGGATTGGAACGCGGCGTCTTTACGCCTGCTTGATTGAGCGCAACGGCCTGCTTGAGGTAGCCGGTCAGGATTTTGTCGCTGGGCAAATCTGCATTGGAAGCGAGGCGGCGAAATCTATTCCTCGGATTGTTCTTCGCGGGAATGTCTTTGAAGAGCAGTTTGCCCTTCCAAAAAATCAGCGCGCAATGATGCTTGAAAGCCGGCGTGCAGATCAAAATACCCTGGTGCTCGTAAAACGGCGCGCCCCATTTGATCGTCTCGGTCACGTCCGGGCAAGTGGCGTGCACGAGCCGGCGGATGCGGTTGAGAACCGGCTTGGCAAAGTCTACTGCCTGGGCGATGTATTCATCAACGCGCGGGTCTGGCTTGGGCATGGACGGAGGATAAAAAGACAGCGGAAATTTTCAATTCGGTTTTCGACTGGCGAAGGGCACAGCCCCGCCGGGGCGGAACTTGAAACCTTGTTTGATTTTGGATGCTACAACTTTGGCGCGTCTGACCGCGCTGAAAACGAATCCCAACGGGATTCAAATCCATCAGCTCAGGGTTGGCGTTCCGCGCCGCCCGGGAGCTCGGCATTTATGCCGCTTCACCTCACGCACGTCAGCGCGCGTTAAAATCTTTGAACGCTCTCGACCGTTGCCCCGAAAGTATTTGAGGTTACTCCGCCGGATAACCCGGAAACCAATCCTGTTTGATCCGCTTTTTGGGAATACCGATTTCTTGCAGCATTTTCCCAATGGCATCCACCATCGGTTCAGGGCCGGAGACGTAGAAGAGCGGTTTTTTTAAATCCGGCACGAATTCTTTGATCGTTTCCTTGTCGATGCGTTGCGGACTAAAAAGATAATGGATCTTGAGGTTGGGATTTCGTTTTGACAGCGCTTCGAATTCTTTTTTGTAAGCGGCCACCGATTTACGGTTCGCGTAAAGCAGCGTGACGCGCAGCAGTTTTCCCTCGTGCGCGGCCTCTTTGAGAATCGCGCGAAACGGCGTGATGCCGATGCCACCGGCAATGAAGACGTATTCTTTCCGCGCGTCGCTCACGAGGAAGTCGCCGTCCAAATCGGAAATTTCAATTGTGTCGCCGGGTTTGAGAGCTTTGAGCTTCTTCTTGAAGGTGCTGCTGCGCTTGGAATCAAATCGCGTGGTGATCATCACGTGGTTTTCGCACGGAGCGGAGGCGATGGTAAACCAGCGATCCGAACCGCGGTCGTCGGTGCTGGAATGGTTGAGAACGTAATGGAGAAATTGTCCGGCCTTCCAGACGAGTGGTTTTTCCGGATGGAAGATGAATGATTCGACGCCGGGTGATTCGGCTTTTCTTGCGGCAAGTTTTAATTTCATGCGAGAACGTAGTGCAGAAGAGCGGCTTTTCAAATCGGGATCGTACCCGATTCCGTCGAGTGTGATATCTTAGTCGCCAACCTCGCACCCGGTCAATCCTTCCTGCTCAGCGCGTCGATCATGCCGTTGAAAACGAAATGGTGCAATGGCAGCACGGCATACCAGTAAAGCCGGCCGGAAACGCCGCGCGGACGGAACGAGGCGGTCTGGATGAGCTGGTCGCCGTCCTTGGTCGGGACAATCTGAAACTCCAGCCACGCTTCGCCGGGCAGGCGCATTTCAGCGAAGAGCAAGAGTCGTTTGGCTTCCTTGTCCGCCACCAGCACGCGCCAGAAATCCAGCGCGTCGCCGGCTTCGATGTCATTCGCCTGGGTGCGACCGCGGTTCAAGCCGACGCCGCCGGCCATTTTGTCGAGCAGTCCGCGCAGCGCCCAGAGCCAGTTGCCATAATACCAGCCGGTGTCGCCGCCGATACTCCAGACCCGTTGCCAGACTGACTCGACGCGACCGGTGACGTTGCGCGTCCGGAGGTCTTTGAAGCAGCCGTGCTGCGGCACATTGACCGAGTGCATCAGCGACAGACTCGCGCCGGACGAGGCGAAAGAATCTTTCCAGCCGCTCACAACGTTGCCCGATTCAATCCGTTCCAGCGCCAGTTCCACGGCCTTTTTGTAGGAGATGAGCGTGATGCCGAGTTGTTCGGCGAGATCGTTTTTTCGGGGGATGATGTCGATCTTCATGCTGTCCACGAGGTTGGCCGCCAGCGCAAAGGACGTGGAGGTGATGAAGTAGAGCCAGTAGGAGGAGAGGCGCGGGGTCATGACCGGAACGGTGATGATGAGGCGGCGCAATCCGCGCACGGCGGCGAATTGGGTGAGCATTTGCCGGTAGGTCAGCACTTCCGGACCGCCGATGTCGAAGTCCCGATTAAAGGTCTCCGCCCGCAGCATCACGCCGACGAGGAACTGGATGACGTTGCGGATGGCAATGGGCTGGCCGCGGGTCTGCAACCATCTCGGCGCGATCATCACCGGCAGCTTCTCCACCAGGTCGCGGATGATTTCAAAGGAGGCGCTGCCGGAACCGACGACGATGCCGGCCCGCAAGACCGTGCACGGAATCCGGCCCGCCCGCAAAATCCGCTCCACCGCGAGCCGGGAGGAGAGATGGGTGGACAGGTTTTGCTCGTTCACGATGCCGCTGAGATAGACGATCTGGCGGCACTGGGTTGGTTCCAGCAGTTCGCAGAAACGGTTGGCCGATTGGCGTTCCGGCGTGGCAAAATCGCCGATGACGCTGTTCATCGAATGAATCAGATAGAACGCGACATCAAGGTCTTTGGGTAATTCTACCGGGCCGGGCGACTTGAGAAAATCCAGTTCAATGGTATGCAGGCGTTCGTGACGCTGATGCCGGTCAAAGCGCGTCTGGTCGCGCACACAGCAGAATAATTCGTGACCCTGCTCCAGCAGCACGGGAATCAACCGTCGGCCAATGTAACCGTTGGCGCCGGTGATGAGAATTCTCACAGCGCTGACACTCTAGCTCAATCTACCATTCCAGCAACCAAGTCTTCATGAAACACTGATCAGTGTCCCGTCCTCCGCCACGCGCTGCAGACCGGCTTCCCCTCTAAAAAACTGATCTGCCCACGAAGATTGACCGCTGGTTCTTGGTTCAAATCAAGGAAATCGTCGATTTCGAAAAAGAACTTGCCACCGCCAAGAACTGAAATGAAGCCGGGCTTTCATTCCGCACTCCGCATTCCGCATTCCGCATTTGAATGGGCGATGACAGATTTCGCGGAATAGCTGGCAGGGGAGCGAAAAACTGACTCCCAGCGACATTCTCTTTGCAGTATTTCTGACGCTTATCTAGCATTGGCTTACTTATGGGTTTAAAAACTTTTTACTCTGGCTTCAATTCAATCGGGGTGATGGTCACGGCGCTGTGCCTCGCAGGAATTAATTTACACGCCGCCCCGTTCGCGGCGGTCACCAATGCCGCCGCCGGCAGCGCCGGTACCATTGAAAATTCCGTGGTTAAAATCTTCTCCACCGTGCGTTATCCCGATCCTTACCGGCCGTGGACCAAGCAGTCGCCGGAAGATTTCACCGGTAGCGGCGTGGTGATCGAGGGCAAGCGCATCCTGACCAACGCCCACGTGGTGGGCTACGCCAGCGAGGTGCAGATCCAGGCGAACCAGGCCGGAGACAAAATCTCCGCCACCGTGGAGTTTGTCGCGTCGGGTATTGATCTGGCGGTGCTCAAGCTGGACGATGAAAAGTTCTTCGATACGCACCCGCCACTGGCGCGGGCCAAGACCTTGCCGGGCATCAAGGATGCGGTGATGGCCTATGGCTATCCGGAAGGCGGCAACAATCTTTCCATCACCAAGGGCATTGTTTCGCGCGTTGAGTTTGCGCCATACACCTTCCCGGTGTTCGGTCTGCGCATCCAGGTGGATGCGGCCATCAATCCCGGCAACAGTGGCGGGCCGGCGGTGGTGGGCGAGAAGATGATCGGCCTGACCTTCAGTCGCCTGAACGGCGCCGAAAACATCGGCTACATCATCCCCAGCGAGGAGATCGACCTTTTCCTGCGGGACATTGCCGACGGCCATTATGATGGCAAGCCGATGATGTATGACGCCCTGCAAACGCTGGAAAATCCCGCCCTGCGCTCATTCCTGAAGCTGGATCCAGCCATCCATGGCATGGTGGTGCACAAACCGTACCAACAGGATGCGGCTTATCCGTTGAAGGAGTGGGATGTCATCACCAAAATCGGCGACCGGTCGGTGGACGACCAGGGCATGATATGGGTGGCCGAAGATTTGCGGGTGCGCTTTGAATACGAGATCCAGCATTTGGCCACCCAGGGCACCGTGCCGCTGACCCTGGTCCGCGCCGGCAAGGAATTGAAGGTCTCGCTGCCCGTCTCGGCGGATTATCCGCGGCTGATTCCTGAGTTGAATGGCACCTATCCCTCGTATTTCATATATGGACCGCTGGTGTTTTCCGCCGCTACCGCCGATTATCTGGGCGGCTTTCTCCGGACGAAATATGGCACCGCCATCTTCACGCATTTAAGCACCTCGGGCAATCCGCTGGCCACGCGGATGGCGGACCAGCCGGCGTTTCCCGGCGAAGGTCTCGTGGTGATCGCCTCGCCCTTTTTTCCGAACAAGCTGGCCCAGGGCTACAGCACCCCCCGGGCGGAAGTGGTCAAATCGATCAACGGCATCCCCGTCAAAAACCTCAGTCATCTCGTCGAGATCCTGCGCGATACGAAGGACGAATTTATCTCTGTCGCGTGCGAAAACCGATACGGCGAGACGATGATTTTCCCGCGGGCGCAGATGCTGGCCGCCACGGATGAAATCCTGACTGACAACGGCGTCCGCTCGCAAGGCTCGGCGGACACACTGGCCATCTGGAACGCCAAGCCCGCCAAGTAAGCCGGCTCCCCCCCCGAAAAATCCCTGCTCGCGAAAATCGACCGCTGATACCGGCTGCAGATTAAAGTAATTGTGGATTTTCAGGAAAAGCTGGCGTGCGCGAAGAATGATACGCTTTTGTATAGCTTTCGTCACACCGGGCAGCATTGAGATGCGGTTTTAAGCGAACCGGAGCCGGCATTTTGACCGTCACTTGAGAACGGCTTCGAACCGCAACTGGTTAATGGTCATGCTGGAATTTCATTCCTTCCCGTCGGATTGAGTGATGATTTTTCGCTCGCCATCGTTTCAGCTTTCCCCGCATTGCCCGCTGTAAGGTTTTCAGTTAGCTTCGCGGGGTATGGCTTTTGATTCCTTCCGCGATTTCGTCAACGCCCTCGACCGGGCGGGCGAACTCAAACGCATTTCCCAGCCCGTCGCAACCGAACTCGAGATCACCGAGATCGCCGATCGCGAAATGAAACTGCCTGGCGGCGGCAAGGCGTTGCTGTTCGAAAAGCCCACCGTCAACGGCGTGGTCTCGCCGTTTCCCGTGGCCATCAACACGCTCGGCTCGCATAAGCGCATGGCCCTGAGCATGGGCGCGGAATCCGTGGACGAAGTCGCGAACGAACTCGGCGCATTGATGAAGGCCAAACCGCCGACGAGTTTCAAGGAAGCCATCAAACTGCTCTCGCTCGCGATGGATTTGCGCCACGCGAAACCGAAGACGGTGAAAAGCGGTTCGTGCAAGGATGTGATTAAAAAGTTTGACGCGCCACCGTCGCGCAAAGAACCGTGGCCGGCGGCGCCGGATATCACCGGTGGGGCGAGTGTCCCCGCGAGCCGTCCCGATGAAAAAAGCGGCTCGTCAGGTGCCTCGCCCCACCCAGCGCCGACTTTGCTAAACCTGCCCATCCTCAAATGCTGGCCTTTAGACGGTGGCCGTTTCATCACTTTACCCTGCGTCGTTACGCGCGACCCGGACACGGGCGAACGCAATCTCGGCATGTATCGCATCCAGATCTACGACGACAAAACCACCGGGATGCACTGGCAATTGCAGAAGGTCGCCGCGCGCCATGGCCGTCGTTATTACGAACGCGGCGAGCGGATGCCCGTCGCCATTTTTATTGGCGGCGATCCGATGTTTCCCTTCGCCGCCACCGCGCCGCTACCGGACGGATTGGATGAATTTCTCTTGGCCGGTTACCTCCGCAAAAAATCCGTCGAACTCGTGAAGTGCGAGACCAATGACCTCGAAGTTCCCGCCAACGCCGATTTCGTCATCGAAGGTTACATTGACCCGACCGAGCCGTTGCGCGACGAAGGGCCGTTCGGCGATCACACCGGCTATTATACCTTGCCCGAGCCGTATCCGGTGTTTCACGTCACGGCCATCACGCACCGGAAGGACGCCGTTTATCCCGCCACCATCGTGGGCATCCCGCCGATGGAGGATTTTTACATCGGCGGCGCGAGCGTGAAATTGTTCCTGCCCATCTTCAAAATGAATTTCCCCGAGATCGTGGACATCGCATTGCCGGCGGAAGGCGTGTTCCACAACCTCGTCTTCGTGAGCATCAAGAAAACCTACCCGATGCAGGCCTACAAGATCATGCACGGTCTCTGGGGCATGGGGCAAATGATGTTCACCAAATACATCGTGGTGGTGGATGCTGGCGTGAACGTCCACAACACCAGCGAAGTGCTGTTTCATCTCACGGCCAACACCGATCCGCAGCGTGACAGCATCTTCACCAAAGGCCCGTCCGACGTGCTCGACCACGCGACGAGCGAAATCGCCAGCGGCAGTAAAATGGG
>CAIQEI010000099.1 GCA_903870815.1 uncultured Verrucomicrobia subdivision 3 bacterium | reverse complement strand
GGGCGGGGTCGCCTGGTTCGGCAACTCCGTCACGTTCACCGTGTAAGTTTGCACCGTGACGCCGTCCTGGGCCGTCACCTGCACCTGCACCACGTTGGTTGCGCCCAAGGTCAGCGCCAACCCCCCACTGGTTGACCCCGAGGTCAGCCCGTTGGTCGTCCCATTGTAAATCAACTGGTTGGTTGCGGTCAGATCGGCATTCGTCACCAGCAACGTCGGCGCGCTACCATAGGCGTTGGTCGCGTAATAGGTAAACGTGTTGGAAACAAACGCCGGGGACAAGTTCCCCGCCGGACTCAACGCCAATGACGTCAAATACGCATTGCTGCTGACCGGCGGGGTCGTGACCGCCACCAACCGCAGATTATCAATGTCAAAGGAACTGCTGGCCGCCGCACCCGTGGTATTAAACCCGACCACGATGTCGCCGTTGCCACCCTCGGTGCCGGTGCCGGTGTAGATCACGCTGAAGTTCGTGAACGTATTGGTTGTGAGCATTGCCGAGGTGATGACGTTGGAAGCGATGGCCACCAGTGACGAGTTGTACAATACCAGGGCGCCGGAGGGAAAACCTTTCTTCTCCAATCCAAACGCCGCGGTCAACGTGTAGGTCGACCCCGCCTGATATTTGATGCCGGTATCCTGATAGACCGTGGCTGAACCACTGGAGCCGTTCATATAAAGCTGGCAATAATTGCTGCCGTCAAAGCCCGCAGGAATATTGCCAAGGCCAAATCTGCCATCACCTGCGCCAGGATGGACAATGGCGACCAACGCTCCGCCCGACTGGTTGGCCACCGTCCAACTCGTCGGATTTTCGACAACAAAGTTGTTCGAGGCAACCGTCTGGACCTCAAAGGACCAGTTGAGAATCGATGGGGCGGTCACAGTAGTGACGGTGGCAATGGTCGAATTGGTGCTTTCAAATCCCGGGGCCAGGGCTGTGACCGCATAGTAATAGGTTGTCGCATAGCCCGGGCTGGTATCGACGAAATTGGTGCCGGTAAAGCCGCTGGTCACGTTCAAATACGGGCCGCCAATGGAACTTGCCCGTTTCACATTGTAACCGCCGGCCCCCGGCACAGGATTCCAGTTCAGGGCCACAGTGGTGCCGTTGTTGGCCGCCGTAAAATTAGCGGGCGCGGGCAGGTTCAACGCCGAGATCGTGGACAAAGTCAGCACTTCGCCCAACTGGGTTTGATAGTAAAGAACAGATCCGGACAAGGTGTTAGTCCCGGTGATGCTCGATACACATTGAACAGTCGTGCCCGGCCAGGGATTGGCCAACTTTAGCATTTGGCCGGCGGTGCTTTGGATCTGCACATAATTGGGCGTGCCAAGGGTGATAGCGCCGGACACCAGGAACCCGCCGCAGGCGTTGAGATTGCCAAACGCAGCCGACTGGTTTGTGGGCCAATCAGGAAACACATGCAGGTTCGTCTGATAACTCTGCACGAACATTGCCGCCAGGGTCCCCGGCACGGTGGCAAACTGTTCAATGCCACCGCCGCCGGTGGAAATCATGAAATTGGGGTAGGTGTTAACAAACAGGGACAGGAACGTATCCAGGTTCGACAGGATCTCATTGGGATTGTAACCAACGCAGGCTGCGCCCGCGTAAAAGAAATTGTCGGCGTTCTGGTCATACCAAGCCCCCATCAACCAGAGGGTGTTGTAACCGGCCTGCAATGTATAGGGATCGCTTTCCAGCCCGATGTTCCAGCCCGGATAGATGGCGGTCATGCTGCCCTGGCCGGCACCGCTGCCGCGCAAGGTATGGTCCTGGTAAACCTTGACGTTCGCGCCATCAAAAGCCGAGCCGGCCGTGGTGTTGCGGAGGACATTGACACCTGGGTCGCTGTAGGGTGATCCCAGCGCCGCCAGACTGCTGATGCTACTCGCCGGGACAATCGGCAACGGCGTCAGCCGGGCGATGATGTCGTTCCACTTCGCGCGCCGTCCCGCATCCAGATTCAAAATCTGGGATATCTCGACCAACGATGGATAAACGTTCCGGATGAAAGCCAGAGTCATGGTCGGATTTGTGTCATTCCCGGCAAATTCATAGGTCGCATCATTATTATCCACATAGTAACCACCGGAATCCACCAGATAGCTGTCCCAGAAGTCGGCCACGCCCTTGAGGTAGGGATACGCCTTGGCCGCATAGTTCGTGTCCCGCGTATAGCGCCACCGCGTCGCGCAGTTCACCGCGGCATAGATGGAAGCCACTTTCATCTGTTCAAACACGTAAGGATCATCGCTATATCCAGGCGATGAAATCAGGTGGATCGGAAAGTATATGCCGGTGTTACCCGCCCCAAAGAAATCTTGCGCCGCCGCGCGCCCCCTCGCCATTTGCTCCAGCAGGGGCTTTTCATAATTATCGGCCAATTCGGGATGATTGCACGCAAGCACACCAAAAAAAGGTGATTGATAATTGTAATTAAGCGTGTAATCGCCCTGCCAGGCCATGTTGTTGGCCGTAACAAAGTTTCCCCAGATGCCGGGCGGCGGCGCATTGGAGGTGCTGCAGCAGGCCATCAGGTAAAGCGAAGCATACCAGTAGTTCTGGATCCTTTGGTTGGGTATCTGGACGAATGACTTCGTCCAGAAGTTGCTCCACCACGTGCTGTGCGCCTGGAATAGATTGATGATGGATTCTGTGGTGGCTTGTTGTGACTGCTGCTGGGCGGCAGAAAGATAGTTCGTGATATTCCGGTCGGTGACCGCGGCCAGCACGAGCGTCACCTGCCCGCCCGCCGGAATGGTGAAGGTCAGCGCGCCCTGACTGTTGGTCGTGGCCACCGCGCCGATCACACTTTGCATCAGCACGCCCTGGGGCGCGCAGCCGTTGTAGAGCACATTCGTGTCGCCCAGGTGGATTGCCATTTTGTTCCAGCCCTGCATGCCGCTAGTGCCGGTGGGAAAGGTTACCGGGGTGCCCACCTGCACACCGTTCGTGAAAATGGTCAGAGTATTGCCGTCGTAGGTCACCGCCACCGGCACCCATTGATTGACCGGCAGCGCGCCGCTGGCGGTCGTCGTGAAATGGTTCGGGGAGTCGGCGTTGAACTGATCGCTACCGGGATTATAGGTGCCGCTCTGGTTGAGGGTGGCGCTCAAGGCCCCATTCACCAGTTTCAATGTCAGGCCCCGCACAAACGGGAACGGCAGCGAGGAACCGTAATTTTGGGGATAGGGAATCTGCGCCGTGACCAGGTTGCCATTGCCGCCCGTGGTCGTGGGGTAAACCCAGGTGGAAACCGTGAACTGCCGTTCCGGCAGAGGCAGGACGCCCACCGCCAGTTCGTCAGAACCACCACCCGTTAGGACCACGGAACCGCCGTGGGGATCGGAGGTGTTGAGGCTAGCGCTGCCCGAAAGGGAGGCCGTTCCCTGGTTCGTTGTGGACCAGCGCAGCAAAGGCGTCGGCACCCCGTTGCCGTCCAGACTGGCCAACGTTGACCCGGACAGGGCCTGATTGTAGAGGCGCAGGTCAGCGATCCGGCCGGTAAACGGCGCCGTGCCAAAAGCGTTATGCAACTGATTGCCCAGTTCGAGATACACCGTATCCGGCGACACATTCAACCAGGTTGAGTTATTGGTGGCACCATAGGTTCCCGGGTTGCCCGCACTGCCGGCCAACCCGTCCAGCAACTGACTGGACAGCGACAACGGCGACGTGCCATAGTTGTTCAATTGGACCACCGCCGTGTTCTCCGCGCTCGCCACCCACGAGGTCACCGACAAAGCGGACGAGCCGTTAACAAAGTTCCCGGTGATGGTGGCCGGCCCAACATTCTGTTTAAGCGCATAGGAACTGCCGCTCAAGGCGGGAACATTCAATTTCAGCGAGCCCACCGGCATGATGGAGCCGCGCAACACGCCGAAGAAGTCGGCCTTGCCCACGTAGAAACGCAAGGCTGAAGAGGCTTCGCCCACAATGAGGGCCATGTCACCGTTGCCCGTCACCGGCGCGGTGGTCACCCCGATATTACCAGTCAGGTTGGCCGGGGCCGAGGACCAACTGCCGGTGACATTGGCGGCGAGGGCCGGCCCCATGGCAGCCGGGTCAGGAACCATCGGCTGGGTGACGAAAGACACCACGGAAAGGTTCGCCACCGTGCTCGTCACGGAACCATAACTGTTGGCCAATATCACCTGATAAGCCGACGGCCAGTTGGTCGTCACCCCGGAGAGGTTCAACACATTGCTGGTCGCGCCCAATATCTGGCCGCCATTCACCAGGTTGGTAAACGTCCCCGTCCCGCTGTTGGTCGCCTGCCATTGGTAGCTCAACGGCAACCCGCCCGTG
>CAIQEI010000098.1 GCA_903870815.1 uncultured Verrucomicrobia subdivision 3 bacterium | reverse complement strand
GGGTTGCCAACGATTTCCAAGGCCTTTTTGCAAAGTTCAGCGTTCATTATAGTTTCAGAAAACGAGCGGGTCAGAATACCAGCCCTCCGCTTCAAAGCAAACTTAAAAATTCCCTTCAAACTTGCCCGCGTTTCCGGCATTTTCTGCGGATAAATTTATGGCCGCCAAACAATCATCGTTCGACCTGAACCACTTTCTCGCCAGCCGCACCGAATCCGTCAACCGCGCGCTCGACAAATTCCTGCCGTCCGAGAAGACCAAGCCGGCCACCATCCACCGGGCCATGCGCTACTCGCTCTTCGCCGGCGGCAAGCGAATGCGCCCGGCCGTTCTCCTGGCCGCCGCGGAGGCCTGCGGCGGCAGCGACGCGGCGGCCATGCCGCTCGCGTGCGCCGTCGAGTGCATCCATACCTACTCCCTCATCCACGACGATCTGCCGGCGATGGACAACGACGATTTCCGCCGCGGCAAGCCGACCAACCACAAAGTCTTCGGCGAAGGCATCGCCGTGCTGGCGGGCGACGCGCTGCTGACGCAGGCGTTTGAAATCGCCGCGCAGGCCAAAGGCTGGCCGCGCTATCCGCACCGCGATTTGATTCTGGAGCTCGCCCGGGCCTCCGGCTCGCTGCAACTTGTCGCCGGGCAGGTGGCGGATCTGGAAGGCGAAGGCAAAAAGCTTTCCGTGGCCGAACTGCGCTACATCCACGAGCGCAAGACCTCCGCGCTGCTGTGCTGTTCCGTGCGGCTCGGCGGCATGAGCGCCAACTGCACGCCCGCGCAGCTCGCGGCCCTCACCGATTTCGGCTACCACGTGGGCCTCGCGTTCCAGGTGATTGACGACATCCTGGACGTGACCCAGACCAGCGAGCAATTGGGCAAGACGGCGGGCAAGGACGTGGCCGTGCAAAAGGCGACCTATCCGGCGATTGTAGGGCTGGAGAAATCGCGGAAGATTGCGGCGCAACTGACGGCCAAGGCGTTTGGCGCGCTGGACATTTTCAAGGGTAAAGCCGTCGCCCTCGAAGCGCTGGCGGAATTTTTATTGAAGCGGGAGAAATGAAACGGCCGTTTCAAAAACTCAAATAGGTGTAAGCCTTCAGCCCGCGCTCGTAATCGTCCAGCAGGCGCATGGCTTCACTGGGTTTCATGCGGTCTGACTTGATGGCTTCATCCATCTGCGCCTTCATCTGGCGCTTGAGCTCGTTCTCATCGTATTGCACGGCGGTAAGCGAATGGATGACAGTGTCGCCCTCGATGACTTCCTCGATGTAGTAGCCGGTCGGCTCGTCGGGTTCGAGGAAGACGTGGACCTCGTTCACGCGGCCGAAGAGATTGTGCAGGTCGCCCATGATGTCCTGATACGCCCCCATCAGGAAAAAACCGAGGTAGTAGGGCTCCAGCTTGCCCTCGCCGTTGGTGTTGAGCTGGTGGAGGGGCAGCGTGTCGCGCACGTCGCGCAGGTCAATGAACTTGTTGACGGCGCCGTCGGAATCGCAGGTGATGTCCACCAGCGTGCCTTCGCGGGTGGGCCGCTCGTTCAGGCGCGCGACGGGCATGATGGGAAACAGCTGGCCCAGCGCCCAGTGGTCGAGCAGCGATTGGAAGACGGAGAAATTGCAGAGATACTGGTCAGCGAGCGTGTCCTCGAGCTTGCGGATTTCCTCGGGCACATAGGCCTGACCGCGAAAGCTGGTCACGACTTCCTGGCTGATTTCCCAGTACAGATTCTCGATGCGGGCCTTGTCCGGCAAATCCAGCAGGCCGAGCGCAAACATCTGCTGCGCATCCTCCTTGCGTTCCTGCGCATCGTGAAACGCCTCCAGTTTGTTCGCCCGGGCGAGGTTTTTTTTGATGTCGAGCAGTTCCTTGACAAGCGCGTGTTCGCTGTCGCCGTATTTAAAGGCGTCGCCGGGGCGGATTTTTTCGATCGAACCGAACACCTCGACGATCAACACGCTGTGATGCGCGACGATGGCGCGGCCGCTCTCGCTGATGATGTTCGGATGGGGCACCTGCTCGGCGTTGCAGACGTCGGCGATGTAATAAACAATGTCATTGGTGTATTCCTGCAGGCTGTAATTGGTCGAGGAATCAAAGGCGCTGCGCGAACCGTCGTAGTCCACCCCCAGGCCGCCGCCGACATCCATGTACTCGATGAGGAAACCCATCTTGTGCAGCTTGGCGTAAAAGCGCGCGGCTTCCTGCACGGCTTTCTTCACCGTCAAAATATCCGGCACCTGCGAGCCGATGTGGAAGTGCAGCAGTTTCAGGCAGTGGCCGAGGTTTTCGGCCTTCAACAATTCCGTCGCCGTGAGCAGCTCCACCGTACTCAGGCCGAACTTGGCGTTTTCGCCGCCGCTTTCGGCCCATTTGCCCGCGCCCTTGCTTAACAGCCGCGCGCGAATGCCGATGTGCGGCTCCACGCCGAGCGTCTTAGAAACGGAGATGATCTGTTTCAGCTCCTCCAGCTTCTCGACGACCATGATGACCTTCTTGCCGAGCTTGGTGCCGAGCAGCGCCATCTTGATGAATTCGCAGTCCTTGTAACCGTTGCAAATGATGAGGCAGCCCGGCTGGTTTTGCAGCGCGAGGCCGGCGAACAGCTCCGGCTTGCTGCCGACTTCGAGGCCGAAATCAAACGGCTTGCCCGCGTCGAGGATTTCCTCCACGACTTCGCGGAGCTGGTTCACCTTGATCGGGAACACGCCGCGATATTTTCCCTGGAAATTGAATTCGGCGATGGAATTGAGGAACGCCTTGTTGATGGCCTCGACGCGGTGGCGGAGAATATCCTGGAACCGGATGAGCAGCGGAAATTTCAGGCCGCGGCCCTTCGCCTCCTCGATCACATCGGTGAGGTCCACGGTGGCGCCGGCGTCCTGCAAGGGTTTGGCGACGACATGGCCGGCGTCGTTGATGTCAAAATACTTCGCGCCCCAGCGGGGGGTGTTGTAAAGCGCGCGGGCGGATTCGATGTTCCACGCCGGCGCGGCGTCATTCGGGTTGCTCATCTCAGATGGTTCAAACGAGCGCACTATAAAATTCCCGGCGCAGAATGCAACACGCGGGTTGAAAAAACTTCAATGCCGGCAGGTGCAGCAAACCACAACCGGACTCGCCGGTTCGTCAGAAGTCGGCCGCAAAATCGCACTGGTTGCCGGAATTATTCCAACGAGGTTACGCCCGGGTTACGATTGGGTGACAACCGCAATATGTAATTGCCAAAGTTATTCACAATGCAGCAAAGTCTTGCCATCGGATTATGCAGGATGACTTACCACAACTGGAGTTGAACTCGGACGAGCCGATTGTCTGCCGCTCGGTTTGGATATCGGACATCCACCTGGGCACCCGGCACGCCCGCGTGCCGGAACTGCTGGAGTTTCTGCGCGTGGTGGACTGCAAGTATCTTTACATCGTGGGTGATTTCATCGACGGCTGGGAGTTGAAGTTCCGCTGGTTCTGGCGCGACGAATACAATGTGCTGATCCAGAAAATCCTCCGCAAAAGCCGCAAGCAGACGAAGGTGATTTACATCACGGGCAACCATGACGAGTTCGTGGACCAGTTCGCCGGGATGCGTTTTGGCAGCGTGGTGATGGCGCATCAGGTGATCCACACGGCGGCCGACGGGAAGAAATACCTGGTCATCCACGGTCACCAGGCGGACGGCCTGACGCATTTCAATCATTTACTGGAAAAGCTCGGCTCGCATCTTTACAACTGGATTCTCGATTTCAACCTGTATTTCAACCGGCTGCGGCGGGTGCTGGGTTTCGGCTACTGGTCGCTGGCGGCCTACCTGAAATCCAAGGCCAAGTCCGCCGTGAAATACGTCACCGAATATGAGGACACGCTGGCGGCGATGGCGCGCAACCAGCAGGCGGATGGCGTCATCTGCGGCCACATCCACCGCGCCGAGATGAAGATGATCGACGGCGTGCAATACCTGAACTGCGGGGATTGGGTTGAAAGCTGCACGGCATTGCTGGAAGATTTCGACGGCAAGATCAAACTCATTCACTTTCATGAAAATGATGTTCTGCGTGCTGGGCGAGGGCCGGGGCCACATGACCCAGGCGATGGCCGTCAAGGAAATGGCCGAGGCGGCGGGGCATCAGGTCGTGGCCGTCACGCTGGGCGCGAGCACGCAACGGCCGATGCCGGCATACTTCGCATCGGCGATGAAGACGCCCGTCCGGCAACTGCCCACGCTGGAATTCAAATATAAGGACAACCGCTCGGTCAGCAACACGGCGACGCTCCTGGGCGTGTTGGGAAAGCTGCCGAAATATTTCCGGATCCTCCGCCAGCTCGATGACATCGTCCGCGATACGCAGCCGGACGTGATCCTCAATTTCTTCGAACCGATGGCCGCGTTCTACGCCATCACGCGCCGGAAACGGCCGCCGGTCGTCGCGATCGGTCATCAGTTCATGTTCCAGCATCCCGGGTATGTCCGCGCGCCGCAGTTGTGGAAACAGTTGTTGAGCATGAAAATCTACACGTACCTGCTCGGCGCGCGCGCCACCAAGCTGGCGCTCTCGCTTTACGATGCCCCGGGTTTGCCGGCGAAAAGAATCCTGGTCGGCCCGCCGATTTTGCGGAAACAGCTTTTCCAACTCGAATCAAAATCCGACGGTGATTACGTACTGGTGTACCTGCTGAACCACGGCTATGCCGACCAGATTATCGCGTGGTCCGCAAAAAATCCGCAGACGAAGCTGCATTGCTTTTATGACAAGCCGGGGGCGCCGGCGGTGTTTCAACAATCGCCGGCGCTGACATTCCACCAGCTCGACGGCGAGAAATTTTTACAAATGATGGCCGGGTGCCGGCACGTGGTCTGCACGGCCGGCTTCGAATCCGTCAGCGAAGCCGCGTGGCTGGGCAAGCCGCTGTTTCTCGTGCCGGTGGAAAATCACGTCGAGCAGCAGGTCAACGCGCTGGACGCGCAGCAATTCGGCATCGGTATTGCCGAAACCAGTTTCAACCTGGACCGGCTCGCCGAACTGCCGGACCAACTGCCGTTCGAAAAATTCCGCGCGTGGGTGGCGGGCGCGCCGGAAAAACTCCTGGCCGCCGTCGAGCTGGCCGTCCAATCCGCGCGATGAGCCCCGACGACGCGCTTGAATTTCCGCCCGGCTTTCTTTGGGGCACCGCCACGTCGCCGACGCAGGTCGAGGGCCACATCGAAAACGAGTGGACGAATTTCATCGCGCCGGACGGCGGCCATTGCCGGATCGCCTGCGATCATTATCACCGTTATCCCGAAGACATCGAATGGATGGGCAAGCTCGGCGTGAACGCCTACCGCTTCGGCATCGAGTGGTCGAGGCTGCAATCCGCGCCGTTCGCACCGCTGAATCCAAAGGAGTTGGACCGCTACATTCACCTGTTGGATTGCCTCAAGGCGAAGGGCATCACCCCCATGGTGGTGCTGCATCATTTTTCCAATCCGGCGTGGATCAACGCCGCCGGCGGCTGGACCAACCCGGCGACGATCGCGGCGTTTGTGGATTACGTCCGCCAACTGGTCGCCGCCCTGAAAGACCGGGTTTACCTGTGGAACACGTTCAACGAACCGGACACCTACGCCTGCGTGGCGTATCTGCTCGGCGGTTTTCCGCCGCAGCGCAAATGGAAGCTGGGCCAGTTCCGCCGCGTGATCGACCACATGGCCCGCGCCCACGTGCAGGCCAGCCGCGTCATCTGCCGCGACGGCGACGCCGGGCGCAAACCGGAGGTCGGCATCGCCAAGAACTGGACGTTTTTCCATGCCTATCACAAATTTTCGCCCTGGGACCGCCTCACGGCGCACGGCTGCCATTACACGTTCAACAAATTTGTGCTGGACGCGTTTCTGGGCGGCGGGCGGCGGCGGGCCTCGACGTTCATCGGCTTGAATTATTACGGCCGGGTGCGGTTCCATCATTTCCGCGCGATGATTCCCGCGAGCGGCGCGCCGGTGAAACAGCTGAAGGATTTCGGCTTTGTCTGCGACGACATGGTGGAGCGTTTTCCGGAAGGCATGGTGAAAATCCTGCCCTATCTCCAGCGGAAATTCCGGCTGCCTATCTACATCACCGAGCACGGCGCGGCCTCCAGCGACGAAAACTTCCGCGAACGCGACCTGCGCCAAAACCTAGCCGCGCTGCACGGCGCGATGGCCGGGGGCGTGGACGTGCGCGGATTTTTCTACTGGTCGCTGCTGGATAATTTTGAGTGGCAGTTCGGCTACACGAAAAAATTCGGGCTGCTCGCCGTGGATTTTGCGGATGAAAAACTGCCGCGCACCATGAAGCCGCTGGCGGAAGTGTACGCGCGGATTTGCCGGGCGAACGCTCTGCGCCAATAAACCGGCATGAGAATGGTTTCAGAAAACTGTAGCCGCTCTTTGTCAGCCGGACCGCCGGCGGAGCGCGGGCTTCAGCCCGCTTCAACTTGAATTTGGATGGCGACGTCGAAGCGGCGTAAACGCCTCGCTCCGGCTACAGCATTTCTTCAAACACCCTAATGTCTGCGGACGGGAACATTGTTGGCGTCGACGTCCGGGAACCCGGACAAGTCATACACTGAAAGCGAATAAACGGGCGCAGCGTTGTTGGTGGACAGGGACGCCATCATTGCGTTCAGCCGGTCCAATTTATTCGCCGGCGGCAAGCCGCCCATGGCACTGCTGGCCGCGCAAACAAACACCGCTTCATTATTGACGATGCCGTAGGCGGCGCCACCGCTGTCACCGGCAATCCATTGGTCGCCGCCGGGCCAGGTGGTAGCCCCATGTCCGCCGCCGTTGCCATCCAAGTAATCACCGAATAACGGGGTGTTGGTCTCGCCTTGAAAAACCCCCAGACAAGGTGAGCCGGAGATAAAGGTCGGTTCAAACCACGGGTAATTCGTGTAGTAGTAAATTCCGCCCACCCCCTGATGGAACCGGACGAACACCGGCGAGGAACAATTGGTGAATCCGGGATAGCTGTTTTGCGGCCACGGCGTCTGCCAGAATCCGATCTTGCGGGTCGCATTCGGAAAAATCCTGCAGAAAAACGGATTGGTCTGCGCCATCAGCACCACCACCGCGTCATTCCCATCCGTGCGGTAAGCGATGCCCTGATTGGTGTAGAGCCGGCCGTTGGGAAGAATCCACACGGACGGGGAATTGGTATAGACCAGGCCGGTATGCACCACCCCGAGGCAATGGCGGGGGGAAATGGCGGTCAGATAATGGCCAACCCAAAAATTGCCGCCGGACAGCATGCCCAGCGATTGCGCCTCGATGTTGGTCACATCCTTGAGCCAGAAATCGGGGTTGATGACCGGCGGCGTCGCAAAGGTGTTCGCACCGCCGATATAGCCGCGACTTCCGCACGATGCCCCGTTCGTCCGGCTGTTCAATTGCGCATACATATGATCGGTAAGCGTCGCCTGCGCCCGGCTGCCAAGGGCCGGCAGCATCACGGCACATAGCAGAGGGAAGAGCTTGAAATATCGGCCTTTTTTCATGCAGGTCCAGATGTGTGAAAGAATTGGATTTGAAGCAAGCAGGTTATTCGTAACGCAACGATTCAATGGGGTCGAGGTTCGCCGCTTTCCAGGCTGGATAGGTGCCGAAAATGATTCCCACCGCGGAACAGATCGCGAGCCCGATGACAACCCAGTCCACGGGGATGGCCGGCGGCAGTTGCAGATATAGCGCCAGCAGATTGCCGCCCAGAACGCCAAACACAACGCCGAGGGCGCCGCCGACTTCGCACAGGACGATGGCCTCCATGATGAATTGCGCCATGATGTTGCGCTTCCGGGCGCCAATCGCGCGGCGGATGCCGATTTCGCGCGTCCGTTCCGTGACCGAAACCAGCATGATGTTCATGATGCCGATGCCCGCCGCCAGCAGCGCGATGGAGCTAACCAGCGTCACGCCAATGCGCACTGAGCGGGTGAACTCGTTGAATTGCGCGATCTTCGAGTCGTTGGAGGCGATTTCAAAATCATCAGCCTCACCCGGCGGCACTTTCCGGAGGAGGCGCAGCACGCCCCGGACTTCTTCAACCGTGGCGTCGTAGCGCGCGTGGTCGGGCGCCTGCACCAGCAGGTCCAGGCTGCGCCACCAGCGACCATAACGATTGAGGCCGGTGGTGAGCGGCACGACCAGGAAATTATCCTGGTCACCGCCGAAGGTGCCGCCCTTGCTTTCCAGCACGCCGATGATGCTGTAATTAATGCCGTCCACCGGCAGCCGTTCCCCGACCGGCGACCGGTTCGGAAACATATTCGTCGCCAGGCCGCTGCCCAGCACGCAGACATTGCGCGCGCCAGCCACGTCCGCGTCCGCGAGCAACCGGCCCTCGGACAGGTTCCAGTTGTGCGCGGGAAAACTGCCGGGCGTCTCGCCGTAAAGCCGCACCGTCGGCGCGCTCGTCCGGTAGCGCGTCTTGATTTCGCCGGACCAGAACAGCGATTCGATGCCGATGCTCGCCGGCAGCGTAATTTTGTCCTGCAGCGCCCGGCCCTGCGACAGGGTGATGTTTTTACGCCGCCTGTATTTTTCGTAGTCGCCGCCGGACACGCCGAAATAAATTCCCGGCCATTTGCGCACCATGAAGGAATCGCCGCCGAGCGAACTCAACTGCCGTTCGATGTCGCTTTGCATCACCCGCATGGCCGTCATCACGACAATGATGGAAAACACGCCAACCAGCACGCCGAGCAGCGTCAGCGCCGACCGCAATTTGTGCGCCGCGATGGCGCTGACGGCCATGGCGCAGCTTTCCCTCGCCTCGGTGAGGAATGGAAAATATTTCCTATTCATTGCGCAAAGCATCCACGGGGTTCATGCGCGCCGCGCGCCAGGCGGGGAAAAATCCGGATAAGATGCCGGTGATGGCCGAGACCAGAAGCGAGACGCCCACGATGGCGGGCGACATCACCGCCGGCATCGCCTTTCGCAACAGCAGGGTCGCCGGCCAGGCGATGAGAATCGCGATGACGCCGCCCAGGAGGCAGATGCAGGCCGCTTCAATCAGGAATTGCAGCAGGATAGTCCGGTTCCTCGCGCCGATGGCCTTTCGCAAGCCGATTTCGCGCGTCCGTTCCGCCACCGAGACAAACATGATGTTCATGATGCCGATGCCGCCGACGAACAGCGACAAGCCCGTAATGAACAGGCCGATGCCCGCGATGGTGCCGCCGACCTTGTGAAACATCTCCAGAAACTGATCCTGCTGGTTGATGAAAAAATTATCCGGGTCGTTCGGCGCGATATGCCGGAACCGCCGGAGGACCTGGCGCAATTCCTCCTTCGCGTCGTCCAATTCAGCCAGGCTGCGCACCTTCACTTGAAGGTTGTATTCCGGGTTGGACCAGAACGACCGGGTGAATAGCTTGACCGGCACGATGATCTCATTGTCGGCGCCGCCGCTTTCGGCAAAGCCACCCTGTTTTTCAAGCACCCCGACGACTTCCAAATCATGGCGGTTGGCGGAAATGGTTTCGCCGACGGGCGATTCACCCGGGAAAAGGTTCGTGGCCAGATCGCAGCCGATGACGCAAACCGGCCGGCCGCCATTACATTCCGCCGCCGAAAGAAACCGGCCAGCGGCAACCGTCAGGCCGCCGGTGATCTGGTATTGCTCCGTGGTGCCGACGACGGGGGCGCTGGAGGCACCGCGGTTTTTATATTTCACCGGGGCATTATCCTGCGCAATCGGGGCGATGGCCGCCGCCAGATCCATCTGCCGCTCAAGCGCATCGGCATCTTCCCGGGTGATATCGGGATTTTTCATGGCTTTCATCCAATCCTGATGCGAATGGATAAACCAGCCGTAACGGTCGACATAAAGCACATCCGCGCCGATGGACGAAATGCTGTTCAGGAACGAATGGTTCAAGCCCGCAATCGCCGTGCCCATCAGCGTCACCGTCACGATGCCGATGACGATGCCCAGCGTGGTGAGCGCCGAACGCAGTTTGTTGGCGCGGATGGCGCCCCACGATATGGCCAGGCCCTCGCGCAGTTCGGTGAGGAAGTTCATCCGGCAGATGGCTTTTTTACCGGTTCATCGCTCGCGATGAGTCCGTCGCGGATGCGGATGATGCGCTGCGAATGCTGGGCCACTTCCACTTCGTGCGTGACGACGATGATGGTGTTGCCCTGGTCGGCCAGCTGTTGGAACAGCGCCATGATTTCCGTGCCGGTCTTGGAATCAAGATTTCCGGTCGGCTCGTCCGCGAGCAGGATGGACGGCCGGTTCACCAGCGCGCGGGCGACGGCAACGCGCTGGCGCTGGCCGCCGGATAGCTCGTTGGGCAAGTGATGCACGCGATCAGCCAGACCGACGCTGGCCAGGGCTGCGTGGGCGAGCTGGCGGCGTTCCTTGGCGGGGATGCCCGCATAAACCAAAGGGAGTTCCACATTGCGCAACGCGTCGGAACGCGGGAGCAGGTTGAAAGTCTGGAAGATAAAGCCGATTTCCCGGTTGCGGATTCCGGCGAGTTGGTTGTCCTTCAACTCGCTGACGTGGCTGCCGTTGAGTTCGTAGGTGCCGCCGGTGGGCGTGTCCAGGCAACCGATCAGGTTCATGAGCGTGGATTTGCCGGAGCCGGACGGACCCATGATGGCGACGTATTCGCCGCGCTGGATTTCCAGCGTCACTTCGCGCAAGGCATGGACGGTCTCGGTGCCCATCTGGTAGCGCCGGGAAATTTTCTGGAGACGGATGAGGCTCACGACTTGGGTTTTTCCGGGGCGGGGCGGGCGGCGTCTTTCACGATCTTCCGGCCGTCATCGAGGTCCCGGCTGATGGCGTGATAACCACCGATGACGATCTCATCGCCCTCCTTCAAGCCGTCGGTGACCTCCCAATAATTGTCGTCGCTGATGCCGATTTTCACGGGCACCGTTTTTACGTGATCGCCTTCGACGACAAAGACCACGTCGGTCGGCTGGATTTTTGCATCGGCCTTCGGGTCGGCCCCGGCGGAGTTGGGATTGGGGGTTTCCACCGCCACGGCATTGATTTCGCCTTGAGATTTTGACTTCATCAGGCGCGTCGTCACGCTGGCGATGGGCGCGGCGAGGGCATTTGTCCGCGTGCGGGTTTCAATGGTGGCGCCCACCGACATGCCGGGCCGAAACGATTCCCCTTCGGAAAAGCGGATCCGGACCTGAAATTGGGTTGCGGATTGTCCGGAGGCAGCTGAACTGCCCCCCAACGCGGCGGCGGCGGAACTGGCATTTAATCCCTCGGACGAATTGGCCACGGCGGTGACGATGCCGGCAAATTTCCGGTCTTTAAATGAATCCACTTCCAGCTTGGCCTTCTGGCCGGCCTGCACGAGCACGATATCCATCTCGCCGATGTCCACGCGCGCCTCCATCTGGCTCAAGTCGGAAATGGTCATGATTTCCGTGCCGGCGTTTTGCACCGTGCCGAGGACGCGCTCGCCGAGCTGCGAATTCAGCGCGGTGATGGTGCCGTCCAGCGGCGCGGTGATGGTGGTCTTGTCGAAGGAATCCTGGGCGCTGTCCACGGCTCCCTGGGCGAGTTCCACCGAATGCCGGGCGCTTTCCAATTGTGCGCGGGCGATGTCCAGTCCGACCTTGAAACCAAGGTAATCCGAACCCGAAAGCAGCTGGTGATCGAATAATTCCTTGTTGCGCTTGTAATCCGCCTCGGCTTTTTCGAGGGTGGCCAGGCTGGTGGCGACCGAGGCGCGGGATGATTCATAGCTGGCTTTCGCCTGGTTGAGCATCGCCAGCGGTGTCTTGGGATTGATCTTCAACAGCAGGTCGCCCTTGTGGACGAACTGACCGGCCTGAACCGGCAGCTCGATGATTTCGCCGCTGACCTCCGCGCTGATATTGACTTGCATGACCGGATAAATCTTCCCGTTAGCAATGACTGTTTCCGTGATGCGGTGGCGCGCGACTTTCTCGGTCTGCACACGGATGGCGGGTTCCTTTTGGTGGAACGCCCAAACCATCGCCGCGCCGAGCAGAGCGACGCCAAGGAGGAGAAAGAGGGTGAGTTTCTTTCGCCCCATGCGCCGGGGTTTGCGAGCATCCGCCGGTGGCGGCAGCTTCGGAGGAGTTTCCACCTCATGAGCATGGCCAAAGGTGCGTAGGTTGTCTAGTCTAGGAACCGGTTCGAGAATTTTATGGCGGTCTTGCCCCGGTTCTTAACTAGGGATACTCCCATGGTCTATGCCGCCGCCGTTCGGCAAAGCAATCAAGCACCGTTTCGATCTGAGCCCGACCGCCGCAGTCCAGAAATTGCGCGCTTGCGATGGTGCCGCCCCTTGATATATTTGTTGAACCGCGAGTTTGAACTCGATCAGATTGAATGTCAGGAGTTGTGCTTCAGGGAGCACACGGTCGTGTCGGCGGTGGCCGGCGACAAGTTTGCCGTGTGTTTTAGTTGTCAGTAGATTGGTAATCACGCTGCCCGCGTGGCGGAATTGGCAGACGCGCTAGATTCAGGTTCTAGTGAGTAACATCGTACAGGTTCAAGTCCTGTCGCGGGCACCACTTCGATAAACTTCAACAAAATCGATTGTTTTTGGAATGTTGACGTTCCGAACTCCACAATTGCGGCATTTATTGCTTCCTGGCCTCCCGAAATCGAGTGATTTTTGGCTGTGTAGCAAAATAGACTTTTATTGAATGCGAATGAGCTTGCCCTTGATTTTCGTTTATGCAAAATATGTCCTGCTGCTGACGTATTGCAGTAAGTGCGGAACTTGTGGAAATAACCGCCATTTGCCGTCGAATGAGAGGCGATTGGCGTTTTTTTTCCACTTTAACCGGGCAATCAGACGCTCAGATGGTTTGGATTGGGTGTGGTGCAATTGCGATAAAACGCATGGAATCACCCAGTGAAGCCGTTTTAAGTGCTTGATTTTAGAGGCTTTGGTAGGTTACCCAAGTGGCCAACGGGGGCAGACTGTAAATCTGCTGGCTATGCCTTCGATGGTTCGAATCCATCACCTACCACCAATCCAATTCCGCACAATAGAATCAATAGCATCGCAGATGTTCGCTCGAAAGAGCCTGCTCGGGCATAACGGTTTGGCATAACAATTCCAACCCGATTTAAAGCTGTTTAAGTCATTCAAAGCGGTTTTCATTTCCCTGTCGTGGACAATTTCTCATTGCGCCGGAAAATCAAAACTTATCACGAACTTCTCATCAAAAGCCTTCGGATCGGTTCAAAATCATCAGGTGTAGCCCCAATACCAACCCGGTACTTCTGCAGGTCAACCGTCCGTGGTAGTCTTTTGCCAGAATGTTCCGGATCATTTTTCATCTCGATATGGACGCTTTCTACGCTTCAGTAGAACAGCGGGATGATCCAAAGCTACGAGGTAAACCCGTGATCGTGGGCTCGCCTCCAACCCAACGCGGGGTGGTTTGTGCTGCTAGCTACGAAGCCAGAAAATTTGGTGTTCGCTCAGCCCTACCCAGTTCTACGGCTGCCAGGCTCTGTCCCAAAGGGATTTTCGTTCGCCCCCGGATGGATGCCTACCGCGAAGAGTCTCAGCAGATCATGGAAATCATTGCTAGTAGTGGTGCGATTGTGGAGCAGATGTCCGTGGATGAGGCGTATATCGACATGTCTGCAATTTGTCAGGATGAAACCATGGCTGCGGCATTGGAAAAGGCCCGGACATTGGCGGCGGCATTGAAACAGCGGATTAAGCTGGAACGGCGATTAACCGCAACCATCGGCATCGCTTCCAACAAGCTTCTGGCCAAGATTGCGAGCGACCATCAAAAGCCAGACGGATTGACCGTGATCACTGACGAGCAAAGGGTCGAGTTTTTAAGACCGCTGCCTGTCCGAACCCTTTACGGAGTGGGCAAGGTCACGGAACAGGTCTTGAACAAGGCTGGGGTCAGTACCGTCGGTGATCTGCAAGATTACACTGGTGATTTGAGGGCGCTGGTCGGTTCGTTTGGCCCGACCCTTAAAAAATATGCAGTTGGCGAAGATGACCGTCCGCTTGAGTTGGGAGATGAAATCAAGAGCGTCAGTGGAGAGGAGACATTTTTGGAGGACACGGATGATCGGAAGATTTTGCGTCGTTGTCTAAAAGAACAGGCAGTAG
>CAIQEI010000097.1 GCA_903870815.1 uncultured Verrucomicrobia subdivision 3 bacterium | reverse complement strand
TGGTTTGCTAAACCGGTATACGGTCAAAAGCCGTATCGGGGGTTCGAATCCCCCTCTCTCCGCCACTTGATAATCAAGTACTTACGACGACGGTATGCCCAAAGTATGCCTTACAAGGTAACTTTGGGTTTTTTTCTGCCCTGGAATTGACGGCCCTTCCCGCTCCCTCTTTACTTCGGAAACGGGCTTCCACTGCTTCCAATAATTTGTTTCGACGGGCGAGGTGTAGAGCTGCGCGCTCCGGCGCGGCGGGACCAAAACGGTTCCCGCGGGATATCCCAGACATTAAGCGTCAGCCGAATTGACCTTGAATATTGAGCACTCGCTCACAGAAACATTCCCGGCGGCGATCCTAATACGAGTCCATGCCTGAATCGCCAGCGCCACCTGTTGTGGCGCAGCCGGGAACATTTTAAATAAATTATGAAAAACGATTTCAATACGGTGCGGGCAAAGATCGGCGGCCTCAAGGGCGTGATGCGCGCCCTGGGCGATGCGCCCGACCACGATCATAAATGGAAGAACCTTTCCAAGTGCCCGTTCTGCGGCGGGAAGGATTGCAGCGGCATCTGGGAAAAGAAGGGGGCCGAATTTTTCAAATGCCACAAGTCGACCTGCTCCAGCGGCAACATCGTGATGACCGAGGTGGGCTACATCGCGGCCCGCGAAGGTCTCAGCGAAACCAAACCCGCCAGCGGCGGAGCCAGTCCCGCCTACGAACGATTCCTTAAACTCGCCGGTTGCTGGGAAGAGGCGACTGCGTCACGGCCACCGGCAGAGCCAAGCGTGCCACCAGAGCCGGAGACATTGCCAGTTGCCCCGGCACCGGAACTGGAACCGGCGGTGAATCTGGAGCTGGTGGCGGCGGCGGTGCAACTGATGCGCGAAAAGAAAGCGGTGAGCGTGGCGATGCTCCGCGAACACCTGAAGATCGGGGCGGCCAAGGCACAGGCGGTGCTGGCGGAACTGGAACGGCTGGGCATGGTGGGGCCGGCCCGGGAACGCGCGCCGCGGGACATTCTCAATTTGCCGGCACAGGCCGGCGTTCCGGCGGCGGGCGGCGGGCGTGATGGCCTCGCCCCCGTCCCGGAACAAATTCCGCTGTCGGAGAAGGAAGTCATTATCGCGATCGAGGTGGTGCGCTGGCTGGAGAAAGCCATGACGAGGTCGGCGAGCGCGGCGGGCATCCAGAAGTTTCTGCGGATCGAACCGGCCCGCGCCGCGCTGATCATGGCGGAACTGGAACGCCGCGGCATGGTGGGTCCGTCGCCGTCGTCGTCGCCGGATTCCGGCCGCGAGATTTTGAACCTGCCGGCCGCGCCGGCGGGGACGGTGGTGGTGAACGTGGAGGGCGAATTTCATGTGGACATTCCGGCGGCGGCGCTGGTGACGGCGCTGGCGAAGCCGGAGGCGATCAAGCCGCCCGCGCCGAAGCCGAAGGAGGAGGAGGAAGTGATCGCGCCGGGCCTCAAGGCGCTTCGCTGGTATTTCGACCTGCTGCCGCCGACGGAATACCAGATGGCCCCGTACATGGAGGATGGGACGGTGCCGGAGGCCTTGACGGACGCGGTGATAAAGAACCTGAAGTTCCGGCCGGTGCCGCTGCTGACGAAGCGCGGCCTGACTTCGGCGACGTGCGCGGCCTTATCCTTCCGCGCCAACCCGCGCACGAATGAATCCCTGCTGCATCAGGCCCTGGAGTTGTTCGGCTGGGACGAGGTGCGGGCGAGCGGCCTGTGGCTGAAGGCGGATCCGCGCCGGCATCTGGAACGCCGCCCGAACACGCAGTTCTGCGGCAAGGGTCAGCTGGGCAAGAAGCCGGAAAAGGATCGCCGCGATGACAAGGACAAATGGGTGTGGGGCTGGTCCGAGCCGGTGCTGATACCGTACTTCGACGCGCTCGGGAAACTGATCAAGCTGCGGCCGCACAAGGGCGGCGCGCCCGCGGAGACGGCGGCGGGCAGCGAACATATTTACGTGCCGCGCCCGGGCCTGAAGGCGGGCGACACGGTGGAGAAATTTGAGGAGGTGGTGATCTGCGAGGGCGAATACAAAGCGGCGGCGATCTGGCAGACCATCGGGGCCGGCATGGAGGAACCGGATGCGCCGCCGATGGGAGTGTGCTCGTTACCCGGCATCAGTTTTGCGAAGAACGTGGGGATGCGGGACGAACTGGAGGAGTGGCTGCGCGAGGTGGGCGCGCGCACGGTGTACGTGGCGTTTGACGACGAAGACACCTCCCGCCGCCCGCTGCGCCAGCGGCATGACGCGCAAATCTATGCGCGGTTTCTGGCGATGGACCTGGCCCGCAAACTCCACCTCGAAACGCTGGTGGTGACGCTGCCGAAGGAATGGCGCAACGCCAAAGGCAAAGCCGACTGGGACGGGGCGCTGGCGGATATTCTCGGGGAAGAAACATCGAACACTGAACACAGCGAATGAAAACATAAGCCGCCCGTTTCAAAACCCGGTAGAGTTTTCATTTTTCCATCATGTCATTTGCCATCACCAAGTCCGCCCGCGCCCGCGCACGGGCGGCGTTTCGCGCCGCGCTGGCGGCGGGAGTGCCGGCCAGCAGAATGGCGCAGCAGGAGCTGTTCCCGGACGAGGACGAGCAGTACATCCAGCATGAGGTCAGCCGCAAGCTGTACGAGCCGAAGCTGCCGAACGCGGGACCGCAGGAGCGGAAATGGCTGGAGTTGCTGCGGGGTTTTGCGGGGGACGAGGCGCTGGTGATAAACGTCAAGGTGGCGTGCTGGAAATATGCGTCGGCGCTGGCGGCGCTGCTGCCGGCGCAGGAATACATCCGCAAGAAATCGGCGGACGGCAAGACGGCATGGCTGACGCTGCCGGGCTGTTATTACACGCGCAAGTCGGCGATCACGCCCAAGACCAACAAGGGGCTGTTTGACGCGCTGATGGATATGAACGAGGAGGCGAAGCGGAAAAAGGATCGCAACAAAAAATGGCTGGTGAAGTTCCTGCTGGAAGGCCTGCCGGAGGCGGTGAGCAATTTCAAAATGGAATGTCTGTACCTGCTGCGCGGGGCGGACGGCAACGTGACGCGGCTGGTGCGGCTGGTGAACACGAAGGGCGAGATGAGCGAGGGACGCGAGATCGGCGGCAGCGACATCCTGCCCAACGACATGTACGCGGGCAGCGAGAAGTTCCGGCAATGGGTGCAGAGCAAGGGCAACTACACCTGGGGCGGCGCGGCCGGCGCGGGCAACACGGAGCTGCAGAGCCTGCAATGGGACGTGACGGAGGAGGCGGCCTACCGCGTGGTGAAGCTGATCGAGTATTGCGGCTGGCATGAGATCAAGGCTGCGGCGCCGGCGAAAGAAAAGCTGGAGAAGGTGGAACCGGGCCACACGCTGCTGCGGGGCCTGTGGTTTTACGACGAGTGCGCGATCCCCTCGGAGGGCGGGGCGTTCATCCTGCCGGACGAGGACGGAATTTTCTGGCATGAC
>CAIQEI010000096.1 GCA_903870815.1 uncultured Verrucomicrobia subdivision 3 bacterium | reverse complement strand
GAACAGCGAACAGCGAACATTGAACATCGAACATTGAACCGGAAGAGCTGAAGGAAACCACGGATGGAGGCAGATTCTTAAATGCGGAGTACGGAAAATATCCAAAACCTGAAAACTGAAACTTGAATCGCCACTTGCCACTCGCCACTTGCCACCTGCCGTGGTGATTTAATTTCATGCGCATCGTCATCCTGACCACCGACATCCGGGAGCCGTTCAAGCTTTATGACCGGCCTGTGCCGGAATTTCACTCCGCCGTCGCCGCGCTGCTGCAGGGTTTCGCGCTGATTCCGGAGGTCGAAGTCCATGTCGTTTCCTGTGTCCGTCAGCCGGTCCAATCGCCGGCAAAACTGGCGCCCAATATTTTTTACCACAGCCTGGTGGTCCCGAAAATCGGCTGGATGAACACTTTGTTCCAGGGCTGCATCCGCGCCACTCGGAAAAAAATCCGCGAGCTCGCCCCGGACCTCGTCCACGGCCAGGGTACGGAGCGCGACTGCGCCCTCGCTGCGGTTTTTTCGGGCTTTCCCAATGTCATCACCCTGCACGGCAACATGCGCGCCGTCGCCCGCGTCAACCGGGTGCCTCCGTTTTCCTACAACTGGCTGGCCGCCCGCCTCGAGGGATTGGTGCTGCCGCGCACCGACGGCATCGTGTGCATCACCCGCCACACGCTCAACCTGGTCAAACCTTGGGCGCGGCGGACGTGGATCGTGCCCAACGCCGTGGACGCAAGTTTTTTCGACGTGCAGTCAGCGCCGGATCCGGCCGCGCCGCCCCACGGCCTGTGCGTGGGCACCATTGTCCGGCACAAGAACCAGAATGATTTCATCCGCGCGCTTGACCCGCTGGCGAAGGCGGTAAAATTCAAAATGCTGTTCGCCAGCGAGCCGTCGCGGGACCGCTATGGCGCGGAGTTTTACCGGCTCGTGCGCGAGCGTCCGTGGTGCGAACCCATCGGCTACCTCGACCGCGAACAATTGAAGGCGCGGCTGGCGGCGGCTTCGTTCCTGGCGCTGCCCTCGCGCGAGGAGAACTGCCCCATGGTGGTGCTGGAGGCGATGGCCGCCGGCGTGCCGGTGCTGGCCGCCAACGTCGGCGGCGTGCCGGACCTTATCCAGCATGAGCTGAACGGCCTGCTGTGCGACCCGGCCCAGCCGGAAACCTTCCGCGCCGGCGTGGCCCGGTTATTGGAGGACCGTTCGTTGGCCGTCCGGCTCGCGACCGCAGCCAAGGCACAGGCGCGGGAAAGGTTTTATCCGCTCGTCATCGCCAATAAACATTTGGAGATTTACCGGGAAATTGTCGCGAAGTTTTAAAGCGATCATTCCACCAGAAGTATCCGAGACCATAAAAGCTGAAGCCAGTTGGGCTGGCCCAAGTCGCGTGAACATGCCCAGCAGGTAAAGCGTATGAATAATGGCAATGGCGAATCATTGCTTTGGGTCGGCGGTGATATACCCACCTGTTACCACATTGGTTCCGGTGCTTGAAAAGCAGTGGGTGGCCAGCGTAAGCGTGGTCGGCACGGAATTAGAAATCAGGCCATGACCGCTCCATGTCGTCGGACTGGATGAATTTCCAACATAGATATTGCCCTCCGTTCCGTTCGCAGGGCAAGCCGTCGAATAACCGGCAGCTTGTATGGATCCATGAAAGTTTGTGTCAACGCTGTTGTTGTCGAATGAATAAACATAATTGGTTCCGCCGAGGTCCAGATGAACTACGGCATAGTTTCCACCGCCCTGCACGTTCGTCAGGCTTAACCCGTAAGATACAATCCATCTGCCCGCCGACGGGAGTTTCAAGCTGATAGAAGTATTTGTATAAATGTTGTAAGACACTAATGCTGAGGGGGTTGAAAGCGTTGAGGATAATTGCTTGGGGGTTTTGTAAGCGATCACGCCAAAACCGGTGCCCGTCGGATTGACAATCGTGCCCATGCCGTTCACGAGCGTTCCGTCGTCGCCGCCGTTGCCGTCCGTGTTGCCGTAAAACCACGCGTAACAGTTGGAACTGCAAACCTTGATTGAATTTGCAATGGGCATGCTGATGAAACAATTCTTGATGGTGACGGCGGTATAATTATTCGGATAGGTGGGCGTGTTTGAGACCAAAATGCCCGTCCCGCCAAAAGTGCTGTCCGAAATCAGCATCGCCTGCTGGCCATTCACTACGAGATCTGGATTGGAGTTTGCCAGGGTGATGATGTTGTTCATCTGCTCGTTACTGGTGGAACTCGCAACAAAACCGTAACTGCTGTGGTTCACCGTCAGGCCGGTGACCATGGAATGTGTCGAGTTCGGGCCGGAATCCAAAAACAGGCCGACATTGCAGGCGGTGGCGTAACAGCCATTGATCATGCTGTTGCCTGCGCCCCATTGAAATCCAATGGCGCTATTCACCGCATAGCAGTTATCGAGGTTGCAATACTCGCCGCTGTCGGCGGCGAAGGAGCCGGGTGCATAGCTACTGGCACCATAGGATGGTAACCCGTCCCAATACCCAGAAGAATTGTAAAAGGATATGAAGTTTTGCGACCCCACACAGTCACTAATGACACTGGCAGCTGAGTATTGCTGCAAAGTCCCGTAATAGCTGCGGATCAGCAAGCCGATGCCGGAAAACCCCTTGAATACACAGCCCCGCAACAGGCCGCCTGCGCCTTTGTTCCAACGCAGGCCCGTCCGCGAGGTCACGGATGAATTATTTTGACCAACGTAAATAATTTCGTTATTCGGATACATTTCCGGATGATTTGGCGGAATCCCCAAGGTGCCGGCTGACTGGTAGTTAGCCTCCTCCTGGCCGTCGAGAATCAGGTCGATAAATGATTGGTTTAGATTGTTCGCGCCGGTGTCAAACATGGAATTGGTCGCTCCAAGGATGAATTTCACCGTTGCTCCCTGACCGTCAATAAACACATTGTTCGTAACATTGATGTTAGAAACATAATAAGTGGCGAGCGGTTTTAGCTTCACATAGGTGAATGGCGTGGCGCAGACTGCTTGAATCATGACCGTATCGTTGGAGCCGTTCCCAGCTGGCAGATTAGTCGTCACCGTGCCGCTGGTGGCAAGATTCGTCAACCCCGACCCGTTGCCGGAGAAGCTGCCAATCAAATTTACCCCCGCAGCACCGTTGGTAACCACCGCCGCCGGCAATTGCGTCAGCGGAACGGTTCCAGAAACCCTGCTGGCAATCCCGGCCATGGCCGAATAAATAGCATACGGTATCGGCAGCACCGGCTGGCGAGGTGCCAGCAGCGTAAAGTTGGTGATGCCGTCTGCACGCACCTCGATGTCGAGCCAGTAGTTGTTGCCGGTGAAAATGCCGGGACCGAAATCCAGTGTGACACTGAACAGCCCGTTGCTTACGGCTACGGCGGAATTGGTAAGCGGCAAGCTGACCTGATTGCCGTTGGTGACAGCATCGTAAACTGCAAAGCGAAAATCGTAGACGGCATTGCCCGGTGTGCCGGTGTCGTTTAACCGGCCCTGATAATTGAAGGCAGTTCCCTGCGCAGCTAATTTCAGCGTGCCGCTGGCGAGCAGCAGAAAGATAAATCGGATGCAGCGGTTCCCGAAGAAATGTTGGCGATTATTCAATCTGTTGTTTTGCCATGGATTCCACCCAACTCCAAACATTATTTGCAATTTTCTAATCATCCATCTACATCTTTTCATTCGCCATTTGCACAGGCTGTCCAGTAATCGGGAACAACGGCGGAGGGTCGGTGGCGTCCCGGACCTCAACCAGCATCAGGTGAACGGCATGCTTTGCGACCCGGCCCAGCCGGAAACCTTCCACGCGGGCGTAGCCCGGCTATTGGAAGACTGTCCGTTGGCCGTCCGGCCCGCGACGGCTGCAAAGTCAAAGGCGCGGGAAAGGTTTTATCCGCTGGTGATCGCGCAAAAGCATCTCGAGATTTACCGCGAAATACGCCAAATACACGAACGGGAAACATTGAAGACAACGGGTCCAAAGCCTCCGGTTCAATCATTGCGGCGTGGAATCGAGATAACAGGTCGGGGCATTGGAACTGCCGACTGAAATGTAATCTCCAAACGGCTGGACCGGCACCGTAAAGATTCCCGTGGCCGGGACGTTGATCATGGAGTTGATTCCGTGAACCAGATTGGTGATCGTCCCGCCAATGGTCAGCACCACACGGTAAGGATTCATGTTCGTGTAATTCCACGTTCCCGCGGTGATGGTCAAATTGGTGCCGGTGGTCGGCATGGATGCGTTCCAGCCACCGTTGAATATCGCGCCAATCATTCCAGAATAGATTTTCCAAGCGCACGTCGAAGTGTCGTAGTAAGGGTGGGCATTGCCGCCTTGGCTGACAATATATTCGGAGGTCACATATTTCCATTCGGGCACAATCATCGTATTGGGAAAATTTGTCACGCAGACGAGCATGGTGTTTTCCAAGGTTTGCAACCCGGCGACCGAATCATTGGGGACATCATGATTCAACACGAGGCACACTTCGACACCGTTGGTAATATAAGGATTATAGACCGTCTGGTAGGCTGCCAGAATTGTGGACAATGCCGACCCGGTTGAATTTCGGGGAGAATCATTCACCACCAGACGCCGGGTGAACTTCCCGACGGGAGCCAGCAGCACCGAATTCTGATTGAACGGAATGCCGCTGGCGGGCCCGGTTCCAACATATCCGTAATGAAGATTATTGTATTGAACAATCCCGCCCCCGCCGGCGGACGCTTCCTGAAGCACCACCCAATCCGGATGCATCCGCTGCAGCAGCGGAGCGAGCATGTTGGTATTCATCACCGCGTTGTCCGACATGATGCTGCTACCCTGTATGCTGACCAGCGCATGGCCATACTCAAGGCAAAGTTCGCTGGCGTAAGCCGCTGGAATTATGTTTGGGTTGCCACCATCTCCTTCCGCAAAAGTGTTATAAACTTCGTAACCGTTTACGATGTGGAAAAAATCGTTCGTCCCCAGGCCGCTGAATAAAACCCCGCCCGCTCCGCCAGTGGGAGACAGCGGATCAATCATCCGGTTCCAGTTGGTATTTCCGCCGCCGATATGCAGCAGATTAACTGCGGTTGGCGGTGTCTGAAACATGATATTGGTCGAGCCGGAGTTGGTCCATTGGCCGTAGCCGGTGAACCAAAAACCGCAGATTTTCCCGTCGCAGTAAGCGGTGACTCGCGCCTGTGATGGGGAGATCACTTTCACGGACACCGCCCAATAGCGTCGGGTGAGGTCCAAAATGTCAACTTGTGAGAATTTGTCATTCGCCATCATGGCCGGTGAACTGGGGTAGGGGTATAGCGACCCGTTGGTAGGAGTAAAAACCTGCCCCAGCATATAATACTGGTCGAAATTTGTGCCGGTGGAGAGTTGAATTTTGTCTTCGTCCTGTGCGCTATAAGACTTTTGCCAGGCCATGGTTGAACCGTCGTTCGTGTTCATAAGGTCGATCAAATCCATCGCATAGAAATTGGTGTTCTGCTGCCATCCTTTGGCTGATTGAGCCATCATGGCCGGAATGTCCAAGGTTTCCGAAAAGCAAATCGTGAAATTGGTCAACTGTGGAATGGCCTGGGTAAAATAATTTGTCCCGTAGAACTCGGCCCCGGCTGGATACTGTTTGTAAAAGGCCCCGCCAACCGCCGCTCTGGGATTGCCGAGAAAATCAATGTTCGATTGGGGATTAAACCGGTAAGACAGCGAACCGAAAGCGACCAGATTCGTCCAGCAGTTCCTTTTCTTTATCTCGTTCACGCCGATGATCAAATCATTTCGCGCGTCCTGGTCGGTGATGCCAACCGTATTGGCGAACCAAAGCGCATTCGTATCCGCGTAGTAAGTGTTGGCGGAAGGTGTGCCGGTGATGCCGGTGGCCGGAACCGTTTGCGCATTCAGGGCGGCATACACCGTCATCGTGTTCGTATTGGCCAACGCCGCGTTGCCAAGACCGGTGACCTGTGCCGCTGTTAATGTCCCCAGCAAATTACTCGCACTGGTGGCGAAGACGGCATACGGCACGGGCAGCACCGGTTGGCGCGGCGAGAGCGTCGTGAAATTAGTGAAACCGGCGGCACGCACTCCGATATCGAGCCAGTAGCTGCTGCCGGTGAAAATGCCGGGGCCGAAATCCAACGTGACGTTGAACAGCCCGTTGCTCACCACCACGGCGGAATTGGTCAACGGCACGCTGACTTGATCACCGTTGGTAACGGCATCATAAACCGTGAAGCAAAAATCGTAAGCGGCGTTGGCTGGCGCGCCAGTGTCATTCAGCCGCCCCTGATAAAGGAATGCCGTTCCCTGCGCGGCCAGTCTCACCGTGATGCTGGTGAGCATCAGTAGAAAAAAATAGGCCCGACGGCCCCCGAAAATATGTAGCCCTTTCCCCATTTGCCAATTTC
>CAIQEI010000095.1 GCA_903870815.1 uncultured Verrucomicrobia subdivision 3 bacterium | reverse complement strand
CCGGAAATTTCAACTGCTCCAGCGTCGGCACCGCGGCGTTCAACTGGCGGCACACTATGGAAAAACTGCCGCGCTGGGAAAAGATGTTCACGCGGAAACGGGCCTGGTCGGTCAATGAATACGAGGCGTCGCACGAGCCGTGCCGCAACAGGTCCTCGATGTGCCAGAGATTGTCGCCGATGATGTTCATCGCGATGGTCTCGATCTGGAACGACGTCAGCCTCTCGATGGGGGGATCCAGGATGACCGGCTTGAGTTCGCCATACGCTTCCACTTGCGGCGGCCGGTCCACGGTGAAGAGCAGATCGGACACCTCCGGCTGCGAAGCCAGCATGGTCGTCAAAATCTGGTCAAGTTCCGGGCGGCGCATAAATCACATCACGTCGTCGTCATCCGGCGGGTGCGCGAGCAGCGGCCGGAATTTTTTCTTGTCGAGCGACTTGTCGTAGGCGTCTTCCGGCGTGACGCGCTTCATCCGGACGTGCTCCATTATGTGGTCGTCCAGCTGCTGGTTGCCGAATTTCTTGCCGACCTGGATCATGCCTTGGATCTGGTGCGTCTTGCCTTCGCGCACGAGGTTCGCCACGGCGGTGTTGAACACCAGCACCTCAAACGCCGCCACGCGGCCTTTCTTGTCCGAGCGTTTGAACAGCGTCTGCGCCACCACGCCCTTCAATGCTTCGGAAAGCGTCTGGCGGATCTTGTTCTGCTGGTCGGCGGGGAAAACGTCGATAATGCGGTCCACCGTCTTGGCCGCGCTCTGCGTGTGCAGCGTGCCAAAGACGAGGTGCCCCGTCGCTGCCGCCGTGATGGCCAGCTCGATCGTTTCCAAATCGCGCATTTCGCCGACGAGGATGATGTCCGGATCTTCGCGCAGTGCGCCGCGCAGGCCCGAGGAGAAGGATTTCGTGTGCACGCCCACCTCGCGATGGTTCACGAGGCAGTTCTTGCTCTCGTGGACAAATTCAATCGGGTCTTCCAGCGTGATGATGTGGTCTTTGCGGTTGCGGTTGCAATAGTCCACAATGGCCGCCAGCGTGGTGGATTTGCCGGAACCGGTCGCGCCGGTCACGACCACCAGGCCGCGGTTGAGCATCGCAAATTTCTTGAAGACCGCCGGCAGCGGCGCCTCCAGCTTTTCAAAATCCTCGAACGATAGCACGCGGCTCGGAATCTGCCGGAACACGGCGCTCACGCCGTTCTTCTGGTTGAAGAAATTCACGCGGAAGCGGGAGATGTTCGGGATCTCGTAGCCGAAATCCACGTCGCCGGTTTCTTCGAACAGTTTGATTTTGTAATCCGGCGCGATTTCGTAGAGCATCGCCTTCAGGGTGTCGTTTTCGAGCGGCGGATAATCCACGCGCTGCAGTTCGCCGTGGATGCGCATCATGGGCGGATTGCCCGAAGCCATGTGAAGGTCGGAAGCCTTCTGTTCAAACATCAGGTTGAAAAACGCGTCAATTTTAGCCATAAATTCCTCACTGTTGAAACGACACTAGCCAAAGCCATGTACCTCTGCAAGCAATGAAAATGCCGACTGACGCCATTCGCATGGAAATTCGTCAAAGCGGCGTCATTTCTTTCGCGCGCTTCATGGAACTGGCCCTTTACTGTCCTGAAACGGGCTATTATGAGACACGTCAGGACAATGTCGGCCGTGCCGGTGACTTTGTCACCAGCGTCAGCGCCGGCAGCCTGTTCGGCGAACTGCTGGCGTTCCAGTTCGCGGAATGGCTGGCGGAATTGCCCAATGCCCATTTCCCATTGCCTATCATCGAGGCCGGCGCGCATGACGGGAAACTGGCGCGCGACATTTTGAACTGGCTGCAAGCCCGCCGGCCGGAACTTTATGACCGGTTGGAATATTGGATTTTGGAACCTTCCCGGAACCGTCAGGCGTGGCAGGAGGAAACGCTCTCGCCCTTCGCGCCGCTCATTCGCTGGTTCACCGGTTTTGAAGACTTAAAGATTAAACGTCCAAAGCTGGACGGCATCATTTTTGGCAACGAACTCCTCGACGCCTTCCCTGTTCGCCGGCTGGGCTGGGATGCGCGGGAAAAGCTGTGGTACGAGTGGGGCGTTGCGCTGGCTGGCGATAAATTCGGCTGGATGAAAATGCCCGCCTCCCCATCCCGCTTGCCGTCCTCTGTCCTCCAGCTGCCAACCTCGCTTCTGGCCGTGCTGCCCGACAATTATACCATCGAAATTTCCCCCGCCGCCGAAAACTGGTGGCGCGAAGCCGCCGAAGCCTTGTCGCGCGGTCGGTTGCTGGCGATTGACTACGGCTTCACCTCGGCCGAACAGTTTTCGCCGGCGCGGCTGAATGGCACGCTCCGCGCCTACCGCCGTCATCAGGTCAGCGCCGATTTGCTGGCGGATCCCGGCGGACAGGATCTGACCGCGCACATCAATTTCTCCGCCCTGCAGCAGGCCGGCGAGGCCGCCGGCTTGAATACGGATATGTTTTGCACCCAGCCGCAGTTCCTCACGCGCATCCTGCAACAGGCCGCGACCGGAAAATCCTTTGCCAATCTGGAGGCGAAACAGGTGCGTCAGTTTCAAACCCTCACGCATCCGGAACACCTCGGCCGCGCCTTCCGCGTGTTGGTGCAGTCGCGTTGAGTTGGCGGCGGCTGGCGTTGCCGCCGGCTACCGTCAAATCCCGCCCGGCGGTCAGAAGAAGCGGGTGATGCCGATCATTCCCATCACCCCGTTCACCCCATTGTTGGGGTAGGTCATCCCCGCGTCGGAGATATGGAAATAACGGGCTTCCAGCGTCACCGCCCAGTTGTCGCGCACCAGCCAGTGCAGGCCGGTGCCGGCTTGCAGGTTGAATTCAAAGTCGTTGCTAAGGTCGGGTCGGCCGATGCCCGTGGCTGTCAGGCCCGCGCCCGCGTCTATCAACGGAATCCACCGCGTGCCGGTCGCGAAGTCATAGCGCAGGTGCGGAGTCAGCCCCGCTAGGCAATATTGTCCGGGGAAAAATTCGGAACCCCCGAACAGTTCCGCCCGTATTTCCCAATTGCCGCGATACCAATGGTCTTGGCCCCGAACCGGCCCCGTCATCCAGCCGTAGGCCAGGCTGGCCAGCGCCAGGTCGTGTCTCTGGGAACTGCCCAGAATCTTCAGACCCCCCACGGCCCCGCCCTCGAAACTGAGCGTGTGTACCCCGGACGAAAATCCGCCACCGGGGCTATTCGTTCCCGGGATTGCTGCCGGCGCCGGCAGGGCCTGGGCTTCGCTTGAAGCCGGCCCGGTTAGGGTGATTAAGCAAGACGAGCTGAGCGCCATTCCCAGCCAGCGACATGAAATCATAAGCCCGCACCATGATTTGGTGTGGGCCGAAAAAGTGTTTTTGGCTAAAAAACGATACAAGTGTGAAATCTCCGCCAAACGGCGACTTCCGCAACGAATTATTTTGCCCATGACGGTGATGGGGCGCTGAACTCCACCGGTTCTCCGCTGGCCGGATGAAGAAATTTTACCCGGGCCGCGTGGAGACATAGCGGCGAATCACCCACCGCCAGCGTCTGCGTGCGGCCGAGCTGCCAGCCGGGCAGGTAAATTGCATCGCCGCACACGGGCAGCCCCAGCTGCCAGAGATGGACGCGGATCTGGTTCGTGCGGCCCGTCAAGGGCCGCGCCTCGAGCAGGTTTGTGCCATCCGCTATGCGCCGGAGCCGGCGAAATTCCGTGCGCGCCGGCCGCCCGTTGTCCGGATCCACGGTGCGCGAACACCCTTCACCGGGCCCGGTGCTGATGGGCGCGTCGCAATGAAATTCATCCGCCGGCAGTTGGCCCTGCGTGCGGACCAGATACGTTTTCTCGACGCGCCCCTGGGCGAATTGCGCCTGCAGCCGGCCGGCAAAAATCCGCGTGCGCGTCACCAGCACTAGGCCGGTCGTGTTGGCGTCTAGCCGGTGCGCCGGGCGCGGCGTCTGCGGATGATAGGCTGCGTTCAGGATATGCTGGAGCGTGTTGAGATAAAATCTGCCGCCGGCATGCATCGGCAGGGGGGCGGGCTTGTTCACCACGATCAAGGCCTCGTCCTCGTGCAAAATTTCCACCGCGCCATTCACCTCCGGCTCTGTCACGGCCGGGAATAGATGCTGGTAGCGCTGTCCAGACCGGACGAATTGCGTGGCGGCGGCCGCCTGCTGTTCCAGGTTCACAATTCGGCCCTGGTTGAATTCCGCCTGCCAGTCGGTCTCCGGCATATTCCCCACCATGCGCCCCAGCGCCGTCAGCAGGGTCAAACCGTCGCAATGGCCGGGTATGTTGAGCGGTCGGAAGTGGTCGCGAGGCTGACTCCCTGGTAAGGGCGTGACCGCCCGGCGGATCGCCTCGTGACGACGGGCCAGGTTTGACTCCTGTGGCGGGGTGCTATACATCAGGCTAACTTAACTCGGATTCCGTGTCGGAATCAAAACGTTTGTGGATTGATTGCCTGAACCATCATCCGAGGGCGGCCTGAAACTAATGAACCGGAGGTTCATTGTCGCTGGGCGGTTAATGCGATCGGAATTTATGATTGGGGCGGAAGCTTCTAACCATTACAGTCTTTTCATGGGTGCATTTCCTGTCAGCTTTGAAAAAGAGAACCACCTTGCGCAGCGCCTGGCCGCGCTGGGTGTGCGCGAGGTGGACATCGAGGAAAGCTTTGTCCGCTCTGGTGGTCATGGCGGTCAGAACGTCAACAAGGTTTCCACCTGCGTCATGCTGCTGCACCGCCCGACGGGCGTGGCGGTCAAATGCCAGGAGACGCGCCAGCAGGGGCTTAACCGCTTTATCGCCCGCCGCCTGCTGCTCGACAAACTTGAAGAGCGGAAGAATGGCTTCGTGGCCGCCCGGCGCTCGGAAATCGAGAAAATCCGCCGCCAGAAGCGCAAGCGCTCCCGCCGCGCCAAGAACAAGATGCTCGCCGACAAATCCCATCACGCCGGCAAAAAAGCCGCGCGCCGGCCGGTGGCGCTGGAATGATTTTTGATTCGCCGCCGGTCGCGTGTTCCAGAATAAAGATATTTCAAGATAGCATGCCGGTTATGTCGATACCTCTGCTAGATTGAGATTCATGAATATCCTCATCGAAAACGCGGACAACCTCGAATACCTCACCGGCGATAGCCGCTGGACCAAAATTGCCGCTGACGGCAAACGCTTTTCCCAAACCGGCACCGCCTTCGACGCGGCGAAAAAAGAGGCGATTGGCAAGTTCAACATCGTCGGCTACATCATCGAAACCCGGCAGCTCATCAACCTGAACCACGGCCGCGGCCGGGGTCTCGCCGAAACGCAGCCGGCTTGAGCCATGCGGGACGTCCCCTGCAAATCGGACTGGACAGCTGGGGCATTTCGGCTTATCTGAAGTTAATCATTCAGAAGAATATTATGCCGCTGAAATTTCTGGGAAAATTGATGTTTCCGCGTCTGGCTCCTTGGCAACGCAAAAAGCAGACCCGGATCATGCTCTGGGTGGTTTTGATTGCGGCCATTTTTGGGGCCACCGTTGTGTTGGTCATGTTCTTCGTGAATTCCAAACGCTGAAGGCGCCGTTCGGCGGTTCATCCCGGTATTTCGTAATTCAAAATCGACAGGCAGTAAATTGCTGCCGTCTCGACGCGCAGCGTAAGTGGGCCGAGTGTGACGGCTTTCGCCCCGGCAGCTTCGATGGCCCGCAATTCAGCCACCGTGAAATCTCCTTCCGGCCCGATCCACGCGGCAGCACTCTGCGGCTGGCGTCCATGCTGCTGCTGAAATGCCCGAATCCATTCGCGCGGGTGCCGGCGCTCGGTCTGCAATGAGCCGACCAAGGCGAGTTCAAAGTTTTCGCCGCGGGCCAGAAATTCTGCGATAGTCTCCGGCGCCTCCACTTTTGGCAGCCATGGCGCGCCGCACTGCTTGATGGCTTCGATGGCCACGGTCTGCCATTTCGCGCGCTTGGCCTCCGCGCCGGCGTCGTCGAGCTCCGTCACCACGCGTTCCGTGAGCAGCGGCACGATCCGGTGCGCGCCGAGTTCCACCGCCTTCTGGATGATGCTTTCGATGAGCTTTCCCTTGGGGACGGCCACGAGCAGCGTGATGGCGCAGGCGGGCGCGGGCGTGTGCTTATTTTCCTTCATCGCCAGCCCGAGGGAATCGTTCACGGCACCCTCCACCTCGCAAAGCATTTCGTGACCCGCACCGTCGAGCAAGGTCACGCGTTCTCCGCGTCGCAGGCGCAGGACGTGGAGGGCGTGATGCGCTTCGCGTCCGTCCAGCCGCAGTAATTCGCCGCGGCAGTTTTCCGGCGGCAGATAAAAGCGATGCATAATCGGGGTGACCAGTGGCGAGTGGCGGGCAAACCTTGTCACCCGTCACCCAAAAAACTTTTTCGCCTTCTCGAAGAAACTTTTTGTCAGCGGCGCTTCCCGGCCGTCGCAAAGCGCGGCGAATTCCTCGAGCTTGTGCTTCTGCTCGCCGTTCAGATGCGTCGGCACCTCGACTTGCACGCGGACGTGCAAATCGCCCTGGCCGTGGCCCTGCAAATTTTTCACGCCGCGGCCTTTGAGGCGCAGCAGCGTCCCGGGTTGCGTGCCGGCGGGGATTTTTACCGCTGCCTTCCCTTGCAGCGTCGGCACCTCGATCTCCGCGCCGAGTGTCGCCTGGAAGAAGCTGACCGGAACTTCGCACAGCAGGTCGTCGCCTTCGCGCGAAAAAATCTCGTGCGGTTTGACCTGCAAGAAAACATAAAGGTCGCCGGCCGGGCCGCTGCGCGCGCCGGCCTCGCCGCTGCCGGCGGACCGCAGGCGCGAGCCGCCCTCGACGCCGGCGGGGATGCGCAGCTTGATTTTGGACGTGCGCTCATATTTTCCGCTGCCGGAACATTTCCGGCAGGGTTTTTCGAGGATGCGCCCCGCGCCTTTGCAATGCGGACAGGTCTGCGCGATGCTGAAAATGCCGCGTGAGGTGAGCACCTGACCGCGTCCACCGCAGGTGGCGCAGGTGCGCATCTTGGAACCGGGTTCCGCACCCGCGCCGTGACAGTGTTCACAGGGGTCGGGCTTGGTGACGGAGATTTCCTTCTCGCAGCCGAGCGCGGCTTCTTCCAGAGAAATCTGCAAGTCGTAACGCAGATCGTCACCCCGCTGCGGTCCGTTCGGATCCTGGCCGCCGCCGAAGAGATTTTCAAAAATGCCCCCGCCGCTGCCGCCGAAGACCTCGCGGAAGATGTCGAACGGATCGTGGAAGCCGCCCCCGCTGGCGAAGCCGCCCCGCGCTCGAGCCCGGGGGTCGAAGGCATCATGGCCGTATTGGTCGTAGGCGGCGCGCTTTTGCTGGTCGCTCAAGATTTCGTAGGCGTGGCCGAGTTCCTTGAAATTCTCCTCGGCCTGCTTGTCGCCCGGATTTTTGTCCGGGTGGAATTTGACGGCCTGCTTGCGGTAGGCTTTCTTGATCTCCTCATCACTCGCGCCGCGCGGGACGCCCAGGGTTTCGTAGTAATCGCGTTTGGCCATGGAGAATTTACAATTGGAGATTTACGATTTGCGCGCCGCTGAAATCAGGCGGAGGTTGCCGGTTTTTTAGCCACGACGACGGTCGCGGGACGGAGCAGGCGGTCCTTGAATTTGTAGCCTTTGCGAAGCTGTTGCAGAACATTGCCCTCGGCGACCTCGGCTGATTCGTGCTGGGATACGGCTTCGTGGACATTCGGGTCGAACGGCTGGCCGGTGGCGTTAACCTCCTCCAGGCCCGTCTCGACGAGGGCGCTTTTCAACTGCTGCTGGATCATCAGCACGCCCGATTCAAGCGCGGCGAGCTTGTCGCCCTTGGCGCTCTGCGCGGCGGCCAGGGCCATTTCAAAATTGTCGAGGACCGGCAGAATTTTCTGGATCAGCGTGAAGCTGGCATATTGCGCGGACTCGATCTTCTCGCGGGCGGCGCGTTTCTTGAAATTGTCGAAGTCGGCGGTCGTGCGGAGCAGTCGGTCCCAGTTTTCATCTGCCTTGACGGCGCGTGATTTGAGTTCCTCCAGCTGTTCCGGCGTAAGCGCCGCATTCTCCGCCAGGCCGGCGCCATCGGGCTCGGGCAATTCAGTTTTGGTTTTGCTCATAGGCTGTTTACGTCCGAACATTCAGAAGCATACGATAACAGAGGCGCGATTGCCGGGCAACGGACAAGACGCCGTGCGAATTTCAAATTTGAAATTCGATATTACTGGGGCGGGACGAGTTTCTGGAATTCCGGGAGGCCGCGCAGGGGGTTCAGCTGGGCGTCGGAGCGAGCATGGGCAAGCAAATCGGCTGCAGCGGGGTTGGTCTTGAGCCGCTGCGCGTTCAGGTCGAGCGCGACCTTGAGGCTGGCGAGCGCGGGTGCGGTCTGTCCGAGGTAAGCGTGAAGTGCGGCTACGTTGTAGCGCGGTTCGGGTTCGTTCGGCGCGAGGTCGACGAGTTTTTGCAGAGCAGCCAGCATCCGGGGCAGGTTGTTGAGTTGGAAAAAGTAGCCGGCAACGGCGTTGGCTTCGGAATATTTCAGGTTGGTGCTGGTGAGCGCCTCGTCGAAGAGTTCGACGGCGCGGTTGGTTTGCTGCATCTGAGCGTAGTAGACGCCGAGGGAGATCAGGTTACGGACGTCATTGGGGTTGCTATGGGCGGTGGCTTCCATCTGGTTAATCTGGCTGACGGCCTGAGCGTGGCCCATCGACTGGGTCTTGTAGTCCTGCACAGTTTTGATGAGGCCAGTGATCTGGTCGTTGTAAGGATCCAGTTTCTTGCAGGTTTGGGCGACGAGGATGGCGTCATCGAACAGGTGTGAGGCCTGATCGGGGCGTCCGGCCATTTCCTCGGACTGGGCCATTTGCATCAGGAAGTTGATGTAACGAAACACGGCTTCCGGGCTATATGGACAGAAGGCGAAGGCCTGCTTGAAAGCATAGTCGGTCTCACGAATCAGGGCGGCCTGGCTGGCGGCGGTTTTCTGGCGGTATTCCGGCGGGCATTGCGGGCTCAGGCGCCAGGCATACATGCCTGCCTGCGAACTGCGTAGTTTGGAGAAGGCCTTCTGGGCGTCGTCGTCGCGGACAAACGCGCGGTCGCCGGTGTAGCCCTTGTAATTATTTCGGATGTAGGTGCGTTCGACGAAGTCGCAGATGTTGCTGACGGAGGTGTCATAGGTGATCCAGTTGCCGCAAAGTCGCGGGGTGAAATCATTCCAGAACTTGTGGTCGAGATCGAACACGTCTTGCGTCAGCTCGGGCAGCGGGTTGCGGTTGATCTTCATGATGACGCTGAACGGGGTTTCGTAGGGATACATCCAGTCGAGCGGGAAACTTTCCTCGACGTAAAATTCATTCGTCGGGCAGTTGTCAAAAATCACCTTGCAGAGCAGGCCGTTGATCTTCATGACGGCAATATTGCCGGAAACCTGGACCTGTTCCCGGCCATCGGCATCCCTAACGATGTTGGGTTCCTCGCCGGGTTGAATCTGCCTGGGTTCATTGGGAAATTGTTGATCGTGCGACATGCGCCGGCCGACATCATCGGTGTAATCCTGAAAGCATTTCCGCGAATCCTCGGGCGAAGGGATGTAAATTTCGTTTGGCGGATAAACGCCGGCCTTGCGCCGGTAGGCTTCCACGTAAGTGCCCCACTTCGTGAATGGCACGTCAAGCGTGTAGTAAAGCGCCTGGTTCACGAGCGCAAAGGGGCCGGAGTCGGCATTGGCCGGTCCAAAGGCTATGCCGAAGAGATATTTCGAAAGCTCGCTGAAAAACGGCGGGTCAATCTGTTTGGACCGGTTGTATTGGGCGCGGAGATAATCCAAATAAGTGCCGTCCGCCAGCGCATTTTGGGTGATGATGTACACGTCGCGCCGGTCAAATTTCTGGTCCTGTTCCGGCTGGCAGCGGTGCGGAATGAAGCTTTCGCAAAAGATGATATAAGTCGGGCAGAACCGGCCTGGGTCGGTGCCGCCGAAAAGCACCGTGTCGCGCGCCATTTCCGGATAGATGAGCTTGGCGTTCAGCGGGTCTTTCAGGAGTCCGGCGCGGCGCGAATTGTCGTAGCTCAGTTTGCCGCTCTGGGGATCCTTGAACGGAGGCGTGAACATGTCGTGGCCGAACCAGTAGCCGAACCAGTGGTTGCGTTGCTCGCAATTATACCAGTGGGACAGGCCGGAGCTGACCGGGGTGATGGCGAATAGGCCGAGTAGGATGAGCACCGGGCCGCGCTTGCGATAAACCAGCAGGGCGAGGAGGAAAATGACCGGAAGTGCCACCAGAATGAGGCCGGAAAAAATGGGTAGTCCATTTTGGTCCTTGTCAAAAGCCAGCGCGATGTGGTGGGGCAGTTGCGACAGGCTGATTTCGCCGGCTGGGCCGTAGTAAAGTTTGCCCGCCGCGTCCAGCAGGCAGAAAATCGCCACCACCAGCGCCACCCCGCCCCCGACAAAGCACCAGCGCCGGATCTTTTCGTAATGCGTGGCAACATAGGCGGCCAATATCGTCAGCCCATAGCCGATCATCATTGCAAAAATCGCGTGGGATGCGGTGAAGAAAACCTTGTTCAGATCGGAGGTGGAACGATCGGCGCTGACATTCAAAATGATGACCAGCAGCACGGAAAGGAACAGATAAATGGTGGTCACCCCCAGAATCCAGGAGCGTTCCCGCTGGTGCATTTTTCGGATGAACAGAAACGGTATCAGGCCGATAAACATATAAACCCAGCTGAACGACTCGGACAAGCCCTTGGCCAGATACCAGAGTTGCCAGGCAAAGCGGGTGGGATCCTGAAATACATTGGTGCCTTCGCCCGTGCCGTATTGGCCGCGGCTCAAGGCGTGGAAAAAGCCCTCTACCGTGCGCGGATAACCCCATTGCATGGGCGGATCGGTCATCCCAGAAACGGGTTCGTAAAGATAGACCAGAACACCCGCCGTCCACATTACGCCCATCAATAGAATGGATTTCCACTCCGTCAAAATCTTTCCGGTCTTCGTCCACAACCAGCCCGCCGCCAGGATTGATCCGACCCCGACGATGTGAAAAATCGTCTTTTCCGTGAACGTCATGGCATTCAACGCCGGCACCGTTCCAGCGCTCATAAAATAAAGGATGATGACGTAAATGACGCTGTTGCCGAGGAACAGGTCGCGCCCCAGCCGGAACGAGATGAGGGCGATCAGGATTTCGACGCCCGGCGCGCTCAACAGGAGACTTTGATGGATGGTTGCGATCCAGCCATAAATGAGCATCGCCAGATAGAGATAACGGCTTTGCTGCGGCGCATACATCCACCGCATCAGCAGCACCAGCATGGCGATCAACCACGGCACGCCGAACACCGAAATACGGTTGATGACCACCGACTCCTTCCACATGAAACCGCCGAGCCCCAGCAGCGCCCCCGCCACACCACCCGACACCATGCAGATGAGGTTTTCCCAGCGGCTCGGAATGGCTTTCAAATCCTCTATTCCCTCGATCAACATGCTGCTGCCGCGTGATACCATCAGCGCCAGCAGGCCGCAGCCCATCGCCGCCGCAAACGACTGCCCTACCTCGACTCGCCACGCCACGTTGCCGATGGGCAGGATGAAGGTCCAGAACCAGCTGTAAATCGCCCAGAACGGATAGCCCGGCGGATGCGGAATGCCCGCATAATACGAACCCGTGCATAGCTCACCTGAATCCTCCAGCGTCAGCTCCGGCGCCAGCGTCCAGAGGTAAACCGCCCAGACGGTGCCGAACGTGATAATCAAGGCCAGCCAGTCAATCCGACGGAACATCGGCGGCACCTTGATCTGAATGGCTGGAGCAGTGGGCTTGGCCGGGGTGGCCGTTTTTGGTGCGGCGGGCTTGTTTTTTTTGTCGTTGCTCATGCGTTGTAAAATCTTTTGAGGCCGGATAGTTGAGGGCTAAATCCCTGATTTGTCCATTAAAAACGGCATTGAAAAATAGACTCCGCCCGCCCGCCGCGCGTTCAATCTGCATTTTTCGCTTCACCCGCCGCCCCGCTTCCGGCAGCATCCCGCGCAAATGTATAACGGCAAGAAAGTCGTCGTGGTCATGCCCGCCTACAACGCGGCCAAAACCGTCACCCAGACCGTGGACGAGGTCCATCAGCAGGGTATCGTGGATCTGATCATCCTCGTGGACGACCGTAGCCGTGACGACACCGTGCAGGTCGCCTCCCAGCTCCTTGGCGTCCGCGTTCACGTGCACGAAAAAAACACCGGTTACGGCGGCAACCAGAAGACCTGCTACCGCCTCGCACTGGAGGCTGGCGCAGACATTGTCATCATGGTCCACCCGGATTATCAATACACGCCCAAACTCATTCCTGCGCTCGCCTCGATCATTGCCAACGGCCTGCACCCGTGCGTCCTCGCCAGCCGCATTCTCGGTGGCTACTCCTTGCAGGGCGGCATGCCCGGCTGGAAATATGTCGCCAACCGTTTCCTGACCGCGGCGGAAAACTTCCTCCTCGGCGCGAAACTTTCCGAGTACCATACCGGCTACCGCGCTTTTTCCAAAGAACTCCTCCAGAAGCTCGATCTTTCGCGCAACTCCGATGACTTTGTCTTCGACAACCAGATGCTTGCGCAGATTTTCTGGCACGGATTCACCATTGGCGAAGTGAGTTGCCCCACGAAATATTTTACCGACGCCTCGTCCATCAATTTCCGGCGTAGCGTCAAATATGGCTTCGGCTGTCTCGGCACCGGCTCGACATTTCGCCTTGCTAAAATGGGGCTGATCAAATCGAAACTCTTCCCGAAGTGACCGGGCCGGTTCAGCCGGCGCATTTGCGCGGTGCAGGGCTTCCCTCTGGCCATTTTTTGGACGCTTTTGGAGTGAGGTTTAACGTCTTTGCGGACCCCCCCATCGGCCTGGAAATAAGACGCGTCCGACCAAAAAAAATTCCAGATTGCTTGCGAGTGGAATTTAAATCTGTGTTTCATCGGTCAGCATCGCTAGCTAACCCGCCATCTCATTCACCCGCTGGATGCTCACTGCCTTGCCGGTGGCATCGTCGATGCGTATGAGCGCACCCAGCAGGCGCACCCGGTTGCGAGCCACATCAAACCGCTGCGGCATGCCCGTCAGAAATTTCTTCAGCACGGGCTCGATTTCCCGGCCCAGACAGCCGTCCTGCGGTCCGGTGAAACCGGCATCGCTCAGATAGGCCGTGCCGAGGGGTAGAATTTGTTCATCGGCCGTCTGCACATGTGTGTGCGTGCCCACCACGGCGCTCACGCGCCCGTCAAGAAACCGGCCGAATGCGATTTTTTCCGACGTCGCCTCGCCGTGGAAATCCACGAAGATGATTTTGGTCTGCTCGCGCAGCCGGTTCACCTCGGTCTCGGCGGTGGTGAACGGATTTTCCATCGGTTGCATGAACACGCGGCCCTGCACATTCATTACGCCTATGGGTGGCAGATTGCGGACTTCATATACATTCGCACCGCGCCCCGGCACGCCCGCCGGATAATTCAGCGGCCGCAGAAAGCGCGGCTCGCTGTAAAGCAAATCGGCGACGGTTTTCTGATCCCACAGATGGTCGCCGCTGGTGATCACGTCCACGCCGGCGGAAAAAAGTTCGCCCGCGATCGGCGGCGTGATGCCGTTGCCGCCGGCTGCATTCTCGCCGTTGGCGATGACGAAATCCAGCGCATGCTCGTCGCGGAGCCGCGGCACAATGGCCTGGACGGCTGAGCGGCCCGGCTCGCCCACGATGTCGCCGATAAAAAGAAGTTTCACTCTGAAAATTTAACCCCGCGAGCCACGGAAGACACGAAAAGAAATCAGGGCATGACGAGTAGGGCAGAGGCGTTGCCATCAAAGCTGGCAAGCCAACGCGCCTGCGACTGCGGCAACGAGCCAGAGAACCAGTACCGTCTGAGTCTGGCTCAAGCCTGCGCGAGTGAGCCGGTGAGACAGGTGATTGGTGTCGCCGATCCAAAACGGTTTATTATTCAGCGTGCGGGCAATACTGACTTGCGCCAGGTCAATCAGCGGAACCGCCAGCACGAGCAGCGGCGCAAGCACGGCCAGGCGATGTGGTTCCTGCCGGGTGTAAAAGTGCGGAAGTATCGCCATCACCGCGAGCAGGTAGCCCACAAGATGGCTGCCGGCGTCGCCGAGAAACGCGCGGGCTTTCGGGAAATTCCACGGCAGAAAGCCGGCCAACGCGCCGCACATGAGCAAACCCGTGATGGCCACGAGGTATTCGCCCTTGGCGGCGGCAATCATCGCGAAGTAAAAGGCGCCGAGCGCGCCCAGCCCCGCGCAGAGGCCGTTCATATTGTCTATGAAATTGAAGGCGTTGATGACGGTGAGCAGCCACAGGATCGTGGCGGCGTAGCTGAAAATCTCGCTGGGGACGAAGAGGGTGATGCGTTTGGTCGCGGACGCTACGGCCACGGCGACCAGCAGTTGGCCAATGAATTTCGGCAGCGCCTTCAATTCGTGCCGGTCGTCAAGCCAGCCGAGCAGCGTGATGGCCATCGCTCCGAGCGCGAGCACGGCCAGTTCAACCGCGCGGCGATCAAGGCCGTGAACAATGGCATTGGCGGCAGAAATTTTAATTAAACCCAGTTTCAGGAAAACCGCGCCAGTTGCCAGCGGCAGAAGAATGCCGGTCAGCACCGCCAAGCCGCCGGCCAGGGGAACCGGTGAATCATGGATTTTACGATGGCCGGGTTCGTCCACCAGATGCACCCGCAGACACCATCGGCGCCAGAGTGGCAAAGCGACGAGGGAAGTCGCGAACGCACCGGCAAAGGCGGCGAGGAAAAAGTTGAAGGGAAAATTCACACGTGAAGGCCGCGCTTGGCGGCCAGTTTCCGGTAAACAGCGTATTGGTCGTCCACCATCTTTTCGACCGAGAATTGTTGCCTCACGAAGGCCCGGCCGGACGCGCCAAGTTTTTCACGGAGTTCCCGATCGCGGGCGAGTTGCGTCAAGCGTTGCGCGGTGGCGGCGGTGTCGCCGGTGCGGACGACAAAGCCAGTTTCGTTTTCCACGCAGATTTCGTTCGCGCCGTCGAAGTCATAGGCGACGACGGGTTTGCCGGCGGCGAGCGCCTGCGGCAGTGCGCGGGAAAGGGCTTCGCGGTGCGACAGATGGGCGACGCAATCCATGATGCCGATGTAGCGGGCTACTTCACCCGGCGGTACGAGGCCGGTGAAGATGACTTTGCCGGTGAGGCCGAGCGCGCGGACTCGCTGCTCGATTTCGCCGCGCAATGCGCCGTCGCCGACGAACAGCAGTCGGGCGTGTGGAATCTGCGGCAGAATTTTTGAAAAAGCCGCCAGCAAATCGGCATGGCCTTTGAGCTTGAAAATCCGGGCGATTTTGCCGATGACGAAATGCGTTTCATTAAGGCCGGTCTGCTGGCGGAGCGAGCGGTCGTTGATCGTGTTCAGGAATGGCTCCAGGTCGAAGCCGCTGAAAATGCGCGTGAACTGTTCCGGTTGGCCGATGCCGGCGGCGAGGTAGCGTTTTGTCATTGCGTCGGCGGAACAGAAAAAATGGTCGGTGGCGCGCGCTGCGTACCGCTCAGCGGCCGTGAAAATTAAATTGGCGGAAGCGCCTTGGAAATTGCCGAACGATGGGCCGTGGATGTGATGGATGATGACGGGAACGCCGGCGCGTTTGGCGGCGAGCCGACCAAGGATTCCCGCCTTGCCGCTGTGGGTGTGGACGAGGTCGGGCTTTTGTTCGCCGAGCAATTTTTTTAGCTGGAGGAGCGCGAGAAAATCGTTCAGCGGGTGAACGGGGCGGACGAGTTCGGGTATGATGGTGAAATCCGGGGATGACCGTCCGAAAATCTTCCCCGCCTCATTTTCGAGTGAGCCTTCCGGTCCGAGGGTCGGGCCGGAAATTAGTTTCAATTTGATGTCGGGTTTCGCACGCAGTCCGCGGATGGTGGCGAGGGTGTTTTCCTGAGCGCCGCCGATGACCAGCCGGGTGATGATGTGCGTGACGCGCATGGCGTCATGGTCCGCGTAACTGTGTCAGGCGATCCCGCACGGTTTTGGATTCAGCGGAGTTGGTCGGCGCGTAACCCAGGTAAAGCTGATAATTCCGTGCGGCTTCGTTGGTGTTGTGCTGACGCCAGGCTATTTCGCCAAGTCCATAGGCAATCTGGATTGAATTGGTATAGATGGTCTGCAGTTCGGCGTAGTCCGCCCGGGCGAGATCCAACTGGTCGCTCTTGAGGTAGGCAATGGCGCGGCTGAAACGGGCGTTGGGGTCGTTGGTGGTCACTTCCATGACGCGGGTGAGCGCGGTGATGGCCCGGCTGTAATTACCAATCTGTAGGTTGGCGAATCCTTGGCCGTAGAGCCATTGCGGGTCGTTGGGCGTCTGGGTCAGGCGATGATCAATGACCCGGAGAGCGTTGGTGTAAAGTCCGCCCATGAAAAAGGCTCGGGCGGCGATGGTCAGGAGCGCGCCATCATCAGGGTGGCGGGAGATTTCTCGTTCCAGCAGTTCCACGCCGCGCGGCAGCTCGTTTTTTTGAAAGTAACCGGCCGAAGCGAGCAGGTTGAGTTCGGCGGAGTTGCTCTCGGTCAGCGAAAACCGGTGCGGCTGGGTCATCGGATCATGCAGGGCTTCCAGCGCGCGATCGGGGAGCCGATTGTACAGGTAAAGCTGCGCGAGCCAGAGGCGGACGGGGAAATTGTCCGGTGCGAGCTGGCGGACGCGGGTGAACGGCGCGATGGCCTGGCGCATCAGGCCGCCTTGGGCGAGCAGGAGGCTGTTGGCGAAGATGAAGCTGGGCTCGTCAAACGGGCCGTTGGCGTTCATGACCGCGTTCCAGTCGCGTGATTTGCCGAACTGGTCGGGCGTGACGCGCTGCGGGTCAATGGTGGTGGTGATTCCGGCCTGGAGTGAGTGGTTGAACTCGAGATTGATAGCCGCGGTGATGTTGTCGGGATTGATGCTTTGCGCGTTTGTAAAACAGTCGGCGGCGGCGGGCAGCCGCCCGGCGCGCTGGAGTTCGACGCCCCAATAATCGAGGGAGCGGGAATAGAAATTGTTGACGAGCTGGACGTTGGGATTGAAATCCGACTGGCCGTGCAGGTGCATGAGCAGCCATTCGGCAAAGTTCTTGGGGATGGCGTTGGGATCGCGGGGCTTCGGCGCCATTTGCAGGCGCGGGAGTTCAGTTTGTGCAAATTCGTTCCAGAAATTTTGATTCTCGGTTATCAGGTTGATGGATAGGGACGGCGGCATCAGCGTTTCATCCGGCAGTAGCTTGAGCTGGTAGGTCAAACCGTGCGGTTCCAGATAGAACAGTTCAAAATAGTAGCCGAAGCTGGGGTTGAGATAGCAGATGGTGTTACTTTTGGAGAGCTGGTTTAATATGCTGAGGATACCATTTGGGCTGATGCCGCCCATCTCCTTTTCGCCGACAACCTGCGGCCATTTTTGCGGGGATTGCTTGTGGAGAAAACGGAAGTAGGGTGCCCACTTTAATGAATCGGTTTCCACGACGAGAAATTGCTTGTCGCGGCCATCGCGGGCCAGTACCGCCTTCATGAGCAGGGCCCGGGTCTGCGGGCTGGAACTGATGCCTTCGGCGTCGCTCAACAAAATCCCGCCGCCGGACGGCAGGCTTTGTTCCGTCAACTGCGCGTATTTGAGGAGCGTGTCGTCGTTGACGGAGCGGATGAGCGGAAAATTTTTATAAGTGAGTGCGCCGACGGCCAGTGCCGCCGCTGCGAAGACCCCAAAATATATCACCGGTGATAACGAATTAAACCGTTTGGGCAGGGCCGGCAGGGGCCGGGGATTCCTCCGGGTTGGCATGGCATTTTTCCCGAACACGAGCAGGTAATAGCCACAATAATAACCCACGCCCAGCGCGGATAGGTAATACATCGTCAGGGCGGGTGAACCCAGGCTCAACTCGCCGGGACTGAACGGCGCGTCAAACATCACCCAGACGCAAACCGTGAAAATCACCGCGTGGACAAGGTGAAACAGATAACTCACCATCGAAGTGCCGATCCGGCTGGCATCGCCAAAGCTCGCGCTCCAGCGGATGGACATGACCAGCAGCGGCAAAAATGTCGTTACCGACATCAGGATCAGGTTGTGCCGCACGTCGGCGATGCCAATGGCCTTGACCACCTGCCAGTCCAGACGCCACGCCGGCTTGAGCATTTCCCATAAGCTCACGGGATAATTTCCAGAAAACTTACCGACGATCGGGAGCACCAGAAAGAAGCACATGCCCGCCAGTGCGCACAACGTCATGCGGACCAGAAACCGGACATTGAAAAATTCCAGTCCGCGCAGCCAGAGGATTGCGATGACGAACACCGGCAGGAATCCGACCAGCGCCCAGTTTTCCGTCAAGCCCGCGCCGTAAATCAAAGCCGCGAGATAGAGCCGGCCCTGCCGTTCATCCAGCCGAAATTCCAATAATAGCCAGATGACGGTCGCAAAGAGCAGGATATTCAACGATTCGCCGGTGAAACTGGTCGCGTTCTGCCAGTAGCCATATTCCAAGCCCAGCATTACCACCGCCAGTACCGGCGGAAACCAGGCGCTCCGGCTCGTGAGGAACGCGAAGTCGCTGCGTTCGCGGACCCGTTCCGCCTCGGTGCGGTCATGCGGCAGCAACGCCACCGAACGCGCCAAAAGTCCAAGGGCTGCCGCCGCGCAGACGGCGGAAAAAACGTTCAAGGCCAGCGGAATCTTTGCGGGTGACAGCCAGCGGAACGGCCAGGTGGCTAGGAACAGCAGTGGATTGTAGAATTCCGGCTGCCAGAGGTAACCGGCCACCTTCGCCACCGGCACGATGTTCGCCAGCGTTACCCAGTGGTTTAGCGTTAGCCCATAGACCAGCAGCATCATCACGCCCAGCAGCCACGGCAATAGGCATGGTGCAAATTTTTTTCTCGGGTCGGGCTGGTTGTCTTTTGGCATCAGTTTGTTCAGTTTGAATCCAAGCACCACGCGTTGGCAAGTTCAGTTTCGGCGGCGCAAATCCGCCACGCATTCAACGTGCTGCGTTTGCGGAAACATGTCCAAGGGCTGTACGCGTGACAGTTCAAAGACACCGTCCGCGCACAATATGTTCAAATCCCGCGCCATCGTCGCCGGATGGCACGAAACGTAAACCACCTGCCCCGGCCGGGTCTGCCGCAGCAAGTCCAAGGTGCCCGGCGGACAGCCCTTGCGGGGCGGGTCGAGAATCACCGATGTTTTCTCCGGCGAAAACTTTTGCAGGAGCTCCGGCAATACCTCCTCCACCTTCGCGGCAATGAACTCCCCGTTCGTAATCTGCCGTATCGTGGCGTTTTGCCGCGCCGCCTTGATGGCCAGTTGGTCGTATTCCACGCCGACGAACGAGTCCACCACGTTCGCCGCCTCAATCCCGAAGAAACCGACGCCACAATACAGGTCAATCAGATGCCGCGCGCCGCCGGCTTGCAAAAACGCGCGCACCGTCTCAACGAGTTTTGGCAGCAGGAAGAAATTGTTCTGGAAAAAGGAGTTTTCCGGCACCTCCCAGTTCTCCGGTTGTACGCGTAGCACGACCTTGATGCCGCCCTTCGGCGGCGGGTTGGCGCGGACGTGTCGGATCTGTTCATTAAGCGCCGACTCGGCGATTTTGCATTCCTCGATGTCCTCCACAAAATTGTTGTCCGCGCGGATGAACCCGATGACCAGCTTTTTCGCCGGGCCGTTCCACTGGCTGCGGATCATGATGCGGTTGCGATAGCCATAGGGTGAAGGGCAGGGAATCAGCGTCTGGATTTTATCTGGCGAAATCTTACCGATGCGTTCGAACAAATCCGCGATTTGTTTCCGTTTGAACCGTAACTGCGCCGGATAATCAATATGTTGATACTGGCAGCCGCCGCACCCGCCGAAATAACGGCATTCCGGCGTGACGCGCTCCGGCGACGGCGTGACGACGCGTAGCAGTTTCGCCCGCGCGAAATTCTTTTTCACCTCCGTGATTTCCGCCTCGACGGTTTCTCCGGGAATGACGAAAGGCACGAACACCACAAATTCATCAATCCGCCCCACGCCTTCGCCGCCGAACGCGAGGTCGTGTATGGTCAGGGTTATTAGGTCGCCAAGTTTGAGAGACACAGCGGAAGTTTAGGAAATTAAACCGCTGCGGAAAGTTTATTTGCGCGGCCAGCGGCGGCAGCCGTTTTGCAGCCACAGCCACCAGACCATCCAGAACGCCTCGGTGACGATGCCACGTGACAGTTTGGAAGTTCCTTCGACGCGTTCGGTGAAGGTGATCGGTACTTCGGTGACGTTGAATCCGTCCCGCCAAAGGCGGTGCGTCATTTCAATCTGGAAACTGTAGCCGTTGGAGCGCACGGCGTCGAGCGTGATGGCCTGGAGCGCGCGGCGCCGGAAACATTTATAGCCGCCCGTCGGGTCGGTGAACGGCATGCCGGTGATGAGCCAGACGTAAATGCCCGCGCTGCGGCTTAAGATGAGCCGTTTCAACGGCCAGTTAACCACGCGCACGCCGCCGGAATAGCGCGAGCCCAGCACCAGATCAGTGTTTTGGGCGGCCGTGAGAAACGATGGAATCGCCTCCGGGTCATGTGAGAAATCGCAATCCATTTCAAAGACGAACTCGTAACTTTTTTCCAGCGCCCACTTGAAGCCGGCGATGTAGGCGCGGCCCAGGCCGTTTTTCTCCGAGCGGTGCAGGACGTGGATTTGCGGATGCTTCGCCGCCAGGTCGTCGGCGAGTTTCCCGGTGCCGTCGGGCGAATTGTCGTCCACCACCAGCACGTCCACGGCGACCGGCAGCGACAACAGCTTCGCCGCCATGCGCGGGAGATTTTCCCGTTCGTTGTAGGTCGGCACGATGATGAGCGTCGGGTTCATGCGGCTGCGGCCATTAAATAAACGGCAATCGCGCGGAAAACAAGCCGGCAGTTGGCCGTCCGAAAAAGTTTCATTGCCAGCGGCAAACGTTGGCCATAGCTTCTGCCCGAGAATGTTGAACGCGCTGCTAAACCGCTTTGGCACCCTGAGTTTTCTGTTGACCAATCCGTTTTGGCTGGCGGTCACCGTGTTTCAGATCTGGATGCTGGTGCATGCCTTGCGCCAACGCGAATGGCTCTGGGCGTTGTTCATCTTCGTCGGTTCGGGGATCGGCGCCTGCTGGTATTATTTCTCCGTTTATCGCGAATCCGCCTCTACCGGCTTTGAATTGCCTGGCGCGCAAAGCCGTGCCCGCATTCGCGAGTTGCAGGCCAAAATTCATCACCTCGATAACGCCTATCATCACTTCCAGCTCGGCGACGTCTATTTTCACAAGGGGAAATTCACCGAGGCGGAAAAATGCTACCGCGCCGCGCTTGCCCGCGATGCCGCCGACATTGACGCTCGCGCCCATCTGGGCCAATGCCTGCTGCGCCTGAAGCGGCCCGCCGAGGCCCGCCCGCTGCTCGAAGGGGTCGTGACGGAAAAATCGGAACACGATTACGGTCATACTATGATGGCGCTCGCTGAGACCGTTGCTGCCCTCGGCGAGTCCGGCAACGCGTTGCTCTATTGGCAGCACATCGTAAAAAACCATTCCTACCCGCGCGCCAAGGTCCAGCTCGCTGAACTCTATGCCGCCGAAAACCAGCCCGCCGCCGCCCGCGCCGAACTCAAGGACGTGTTGAGCGATGACCCGCACGCGCCCGCCTACCAGCGCCGCCGCGACCGCGTGTGGGTGCGCCGCGCAAAAAGCCTGATGGGAAAATTGAATTGAAACAAACAAATCAATTTGCAATCTATGAATAAAATCATCCCCGGAATTTAATTTATGCTCGCCACGCGGCCATTCAATCCAGCAACCCGGTCACGCCTGGCAAACCATGGGGCAATTGATCACGGTGAAAAAGTTCGGATGGTTTGCGCGCTATCCGTCCTGCCGGCGGCGGTGCGCTCATCTTAATCTTCCGGCACTGGGAACACGCGCACTGGCCGCTGGTTATGATGGGGTTGGTATGGTGTTGATTCTGGCTGCAGTGGCTTTGCCGCTTGCCAAATGATCCGGCTTTTGCCTTTTGCCGGGCGGCAATTTCCATTATCCTGCCATCATGTCAGGACTCATCGCTATCGTCGGCCGGCCCAACGTCGGCAAATCCGCGCTGTTCAATCGCATCGTCAAAAAACGCATTGCGATTGTACACGACCAGCCCGGCGTCACGCGCGACCGTGTCAGCGTGGAGGCCGAATGGCAGGGGCGACCCTACACGCTCATGGACACCGGCGGCATCGGCCTATTGCGCGGCGAAAAATCCGGCGACGTTATCATCAAGGCCGCGGTGGAGCAGGTCGGCATGGCTATCGAATCGGCGGACGCCATCATCCTCGTCGTCAACGTGCAGGAAGGCATCGTGCCGCTGGACGCTGAGGTGGCGCAGCGCCTGCGCAAGAGCGGCAAGCCCGTTTTGGTCGCCGTGAACAAGGTGGACACGGCGCGCGCGGAAAAAGGCATGGATGAATTTGCCCGGCTCGGCTTTGAGAAAATTTTCCCCGTCAGCGCCATTCACGGTGAGGGCATCCAGAACCTGATGAACGCGGCGACGGCGTTCTTGCCGGTTGTGCCGAGTGACGAGGGAGAAATGATAACTGACCCGGAATCTCCCGCGACTGGCGGGGGTATAAAATCGTCACCCGCCACCCGTCACTCATCACCGCTCAAGCTCGCCATCGTCGGCCGGCCAAACGTCGGCAAATCCTCCATCATCAATGCGCTCACCAATTCCAAGCGCGTCATCGTCTCGCCCATCGCCGGCACCACGCGCGATTCCGTGGACGTGCCGTTCGAGGTGGAGACCGACGGCGTGCACTCGAAATACATTTTGATTGATACCGCCGGGATGCGCAAAACCCGCCAGGTGGATGACTCGGTGGAATTTTTCAGTGTGCAGCGCGCGCAGGAGTCCATCGCCCGCAGCGACATCACCGTGCTGGTGATTGACGCCGAGGTGGGCGTCACCGAGCAGGATAAGAAAATCGCCGACACCATCGTCGAGCAGCGCCGCGCGTGCATCATTGTCATCAACAAATGGGATTTGTTCGCCGATGAAATCCGCAAGGCGCGCGAGGAGGAAATCGCCTCGCGCGAACTGAAGAAGCGCACCGAAGGCACGGCCAAGAAACTCACCACGCTGAGCGAGTTCGGGACGTGGGTGCAGGATAAATTGTTTTTCCTCGATTACGCGCCCGTGATTTTCACCTCCGCCACGACCGGTTTTCATCTGGACCGGTTGCTCGAAGCGGTGCGCTACGTCGCCGCGCAATTACAGCAGAAAATTCCCACGGCCATCCTGAACCGCACGATCAACGACGCCGTCGAACGGCGTCAGCCCATCAGCGCTGCCGGTCACCGGCTGAAATTTTATTACGCCACGCAGGTGCGGCAGGCGCCGCCGACGTTTCTGCTATTCGTGAACCGCGACGAACTGTTTTCCGACCAATATAAAAAAAGCCTGGCGAATGAACTGCGCACGGCGTTTGGCTACGAAGGCTGTCCGATTGTGCTGGTGCCGAAAGCACGGCCGAAAACCGTCCTGCCGAAACGGAAATTCCGGCCGGCGCAGCCTCAAACGCCGGGAAAATCCGGCTATCAATTCGGCGTGAAGCGGGAAAAGCGGACCTCCAAAAAATCCGGCGCGCGAGGCAGCAACCGCGCCAAAGGGCGACGATAAAAGATTGTTCACCGGTGGGAATAAGTCGGGTTCCGGCACCGGAAATCTGCCGATTCGCTTGATTTCATTTGGGAATATCATTCGTGTAACTTTTTTGTAAAATTTTCTTGAAATCCACAACCGGTGGTAGCATCATGGCATCCGTTCCCCAATTAGTAGGGGAGCTTCAGTTTTGAGGAAAACCCCGTTTTTCCTGAAAATTGACGGATTTTAAGTCCCGGCGGGTTTCTGTCTCGCTTGAAACCGACCGGATAAAGTGTAAAAAATTAACCTGGAGATTACCATGATTGATGCCCGTGAGGAAGTGTCGTCGCCGGCCCCGAAGGCCGCCGGCCGCCGTGCCAACCAAGTTTCTGCGACCCGTTCCATGAAACCTGCCAAATCTGAAGCCAAAAAGTCACTGCGCGTCGCGCGCGTTTTCAGCGACGCCAAGGTCAAGCCGTTCGACCAGATCGAATGGGACCAGCGCACCGCCGAAATCACCGACGACGCCGGCAAGGTCATCTTCAAGCAGGAAAACGTCGAAGTACCGAAGTCGTGGTCGGTGCTCGCAACCAAGGTCGTCGTCTCGAAATATTTTTACGGTGAGCAGCACACCTCCGAGCGCGAAACCTCCGTGCGCCAGCTCATCCACCGCATCACGCGCACCATTTCCGACTGGGGTATTGCGGACGGCTATTTCAGCAAGGCGGACGGCGAGGTTTTTTATGAGGAATTGACGTGGCTCTGCCTGAACCAGTACGGGGCGTTCAATTCGCCGGTGTGGTTCAACGTCGGCTTGTATCATGAATATGGCGTCGGCAAAAATTCCAGCAAGGGCAACTGGTTCTTTAATCGCAAAACCAAAGAAGCCGAGCGCGCCAAGACGCAGTATGAATATCCGCAGGGCAGCGCGTGCTTCATCCAGTCCGTCAAGGACGACATGGAATCCATCATGCACTTGGCCTACAGCGAAGCAATGCTGTTTAAATATGGTTCCGGCACCGGTACCGATTTGACGCCGATCCGTTCCAGCCGTGAAAAATTGAGCGGCGGTGGCCGGCCCAGCGGCCCGATGAGCTTTCTCAAAGTTTACGACCAGGTGGCCAACGTTGTGAAGTCTGGCGGCAAGACCCGTCGCGCCGCGAAGATGAACACGCTCCGCGACTGGCACGGCGACATTGAGGAATTCATCGACGCCAAGCAAAAGGAAGAAAAGAAAGCGTGGGCGTTGATAGAACAGGGTTACGACGGCAGCTACAACGGCGATGCCTACGGCAGCGTGATGTATCAGAATGAAAACCTGTCCGTCCGCGCCAGCGACGAATTTTTTGAAGCCGCTCTGGCCGGCAAGGAATGGTGGACGCGCACCATAACCACGCAGAAGCCGCTCCAGAAGAAGGACGCCGCGACCTTGCTCACCAAGATTGCCGAGGGCACGCACATCTGCGGCGATCCCGGTATTCAATACGATGGGGCGATCCAGAAATGGCACACCTGCAAGGGCACCGAGCCGATTCACTCCACCAATCCGTGCAGCGAATATGTTTTCATCAACAACACCGCGTGCAATCTCGCATCGTTGAACCTGATGAAATTCAAGCGCGAAGACGGCAAGTTCGACATTGAGCGCTTCAAGGCCGCCATTCGCATTTTCATCACCGCGCAGGAAATCCTCGTGGACAACGCGAGCTATCCGACCAAGGACATCGCGGAAAATTCCCACATCTTCCGCACGCTCGGCCTCGGCTTCGCCAACCTCGGTTCGCTCTGCATGAGCTACGGCCTGCCTTATGATTCCGACGAGGGCCGTGCGCTTGCTGGTGCGATCACGTCGATCATGACCGGCCACGCTTATGAACAGAGTGCCGATATCGCCGCGACCACCGGCGCGTTTGCTGGCTATCGGGACGCCCGCTGCGCCGGCGTCGACAGGACCGTGGCGAAGGACAACGTCGAGTCCATGCTCGGAGTCATCAAGCTCCACCGTGACGCCGTTGAAACCATTCAGCCGAGCGCGGAATTCAATTATCTCAAGACCGAGGCCCGCAAATGCTGGGACGGCGCGCTCGCCAAGGGTAAACAGCACGGCTATCGCAACGCCCAAGTCACCGTGCTCGCGCCGACTGGCACCATCGCCTTCCTCATGGACTGCGACACGACCGGTATCGAGCCCGACATCGCGCTGGTGAAATACAAACTGCTCGCCGGCGGCGGCATGTTGAAGATTGTCAACCGCGGCGTGCCGGACGCGCTGCGCCGGCTCGGTTACAGCGAAGCGGCAAATAAAAATATCATCGCGCACATTGAGAAGTTCGACACGATTGAAGATGTCGAAGAAAATGGCGCGACGGTGAAAAGCGGTTTAAAGCCGGAGCATCTGCCGGTTTTCGATTGCGCGTTCAAGCCATCCCGCGGCCAGCGCAGCATTGGCTACCTGGCGCACCTGAAGATGATGGCCGCCGCGCAGCCGTTCATCAGCGGCGCCATTTCCAAGACCGTCAACATGCCAGGCGAATGCACTGTCGCCGACATCCGTGACACCTACATTCAAGCTTGGAAGATGGGCTTGAAGTGTGTCGCGATTTACCGCGACGGCTCGAAGCGTTCGCAGCCGCTTAACACGAAGAAGACCAACGAAGGCGGTGACAAATCCGCCGTCGCTCCAGCGCTCGACGCCCGCATCAACGAACTCGAAGCAGAAGTGACCCGGTTGCAGGGCGAATCCGGCAAGCCGCTCCGCCGCCGTCTGTCCGACACCCGCACGGCGGTTACCCACAAGTTCGACATCGCCGGTCACGAAGGCTATCTCACCGTCGGCCTCTTCGAGGATAACCAGCCCGGCGAGTTGTTCATCACGATGGCGAAGGAAGGTTCCACCATCGGCGGCTTGATGGACAGCATCGGCACGCTGACCAGCATGGCGCTGCAATACGGCGTCCCGCTGGAGGCGCTGGTCAAGAAGTTTGCGCACCAGCGTTTCGAGCCGAGCGGTTTCACCAAGAACCCCGATATCCGAAACGCTTCTTCCATTACGGACTACGTTTTTCGCTGGATGGCATTCCAGTTTATTCCCGGCTATCGTGAAAGCATCACCACGGCGCGCACCCAGCCGGAGCTGGTCATGCCCGGCTTGGCTGAGGAGATTAAAAAAAAAGTGAACCGTCCGGTGCCGGAACTGTTGGCGGTGTCCGAGGACACGGACATCATTGAACTCAAGCCGGGAGCCGGCGCCAAACCGACGCGCCGCGCCTCGACGCTCACGCAGATGATCACCAACCAGCAGGATGCACCGAGCTGTCCTAACTGCGGCCAGATCACCGTTCGCAACGGCGCGTGTTACAAATGTTTGAACTGCGGCGAAAGCCTCGGCTGCTCCTGATTTGGTGGGGGAACCGCAGGCCGGAGAATTTTTGATTCTCCGGCCTGTTTCATTTTCCCTCCGGCAAATTCAGGTGGGGAAACACCATATGGGAAGCCCGACCCGTTCCAATCCGGCTGAATCCAAACCTATCCAACCACTGTTCAAATCACTATCCGCCAATTACCAGCTTCCTTGAACCCCCGCTGGAAATTAAACATGCTTGCAGAAAGCATCTAATCCGCTTATGTGTCAGGAGGTGATGATTGGTGCCATTCTAAAACAGGCTGGTCCGGCTGTCCGCCGGCGGAGGGAATGGTTGTTTCTGGCTGGAGTTGTGTGGCTGCTGGCTTCCGGTTCGATTTCGGCGGGGAATTTCTACGCCGGCACCACGCCCGCGACCGTGCCGTGGACCAATGGCATCGTGCCGTATGAATTTACCAACACGCTAACCGCCGCGCAGACGAATACCTATCTTGCCGGACTGCGCGAATGGGAGCTGGCCGGGAACGTGAAGTTCGTCTCGCACACCAGCCAGACGCACTGGATTCTGTTCGATTACAACACCAACTTTCTTAACCACGTCTTCCCCGGCACCAATCCGCAGGTGGTCACCGTTTCCAGCCTCAGCCGCGCGCAGGTCGCGCACGAGATGGGCCATTCGTTCGGTTTCAACCATGAAAATATTCGCGTTGACCAGACCAACTTTCTGACGGTGATCTCCAACAACGTCACGCCCGGCAATCTTTTCTATTTTCAGATCGATCCGACCACCGTTACCAACGGCCCTTACGATTTTGAGTCGGTCATGCATTTGGGCTGGGATTTTGATTCGACCAATCCCGGCGTGGCCCCCACGCAGCAGCCCAAGCCGCCGTATTTTCCCCGCTACCAGTTCCGCCTGGGCAACTACTGTCTCAGCCCCGGCGACCGCGCGGCGCTGGCGTATCTTTACGGTCCGCCCGTCGTGCCGCTCACCAACCTCGTCACCACCACCGCCGATGTCGGTCCCGGCAGTCTGCGCGCGGCGATTTACTACGCGACCGACAATCCCGGTACGACGGTTAAGTTCAACATCCCGGTGAGCGACGCCGGCTACAGCAATGGTGTGTTCAATATCCATCTAACGGGCCACCTGCCGCCGCTGGTGGCAAACGGCATGGTGATTGACGGTTCCACGCAGCGGGGCTTCACGAATCAGCCGGTGATTGTAGTGGACGGCTTGCAGATTATTCCTGAAACGTCCACGTCGGACACCGTCCTGGTTTACTCTTCAAGCAACCAGATCAAAAACCTCTCGTTCACCGGCTTTGACTGGAACGGCCTCACGCTGGTATATGCGGATGCGACCAATAACACCATTTCCGGCTGCTGGTTCGGTCTGGGTGCCGGTGGCACCAACGCCGCGCCGAACGCATACCAGGGAATTCTCATAGCCAATGGCGCGGGCGGCAATGTCATCGGCGGCACCAACGCGCTGGCGCGGAATGTCCTTTCTGGTAATTCGCAATATGGCGTTTTCATTACCGACTCGAACACGACCGGCAACGTCATTCTCGGCAATTACATCGGCACCGGCGCCAGCGGATCAAACGCCGTTCCCAACGGGTTGAGCGGTGTCTTTATCGGCAACGGTTCCAGTGGCAATATTATCGGTGGGACGAACAGCGGCGCACGAAATATCTTGTCCGGTAATCTCCAATACGGCCTCCTCATCACCGGCGCCAACACGACCAACAATACGGTCCTCGGCAATTACATCGGCCCCGACGCCAGCGGATCGAACGCGGTGCCTAACGGCGAAAGCGGTGTCATCATCGGCGGCGGCGCGGGCGGGAACACCATTGGCGGCACTAATGGGCTCGTGCGGAATATTCTATCCGGCAACCTGCAATATGGCATCTTTATGACCAACACGGTTGGCAACGTCATCGACGGAAATTATCTTGGCTTGAATGCCAGCGGTCAGGCTTCGCTGGGCAACGGGTTGAGCGGTGTCGGCCTTTATGGCGGCATTCAAAATATTATCGGCGGCACAGTGGCCGGCGCGGGTAATGTCCTTTCCGGTAACGGCAATTACGGCGTGGAGATTGGCAACCCGGTGGCCACTGGGAATTTTGTCGAGGGCAATATAATCGGCCTGGGCGCGAGCGGCACTAACGCAATTGCCAATGCCTTGGGAGGCGTGCTCCTGGCCGGCGGCGCGCAAGGCAACACCATCGGTGGCACGGTCGCCGGTGCGCGCAATGTCATTTCCGGCAACACTACCGCCGGAGTTTTTTTCACGGACGTCAACACCAGCAATAACCTCGTCGCGGGAAATTACGTCGGCACCGACATCACCGGCACCAACGCCGTGCCCAATACCCTTGCCGGCATCTATCTGCCCTATGGCAGTCCTGGCAACATCATCGGCGGCACAATACCCGGTGCGCGCAATGTCATTTCCGGAAACTATTATGGCGTCTATCTCGCCAGCCCGGCCAGCGCCGCCAACGTGGTCGAGGGAAATTACCTCGGCGTGAGCCCGGACGGTGCCCATCCCGTGGGTAGCGGGTTCTCGGGCGTCATCATTTTCGCAGGCGCGAACAGCAACACCATCGGCGGCCCGGTGGCGGGGGCGGGCAACGTAATTTCCGGGTTCTGGGGTTATGGCATTTATATTTCCGACGCCAGTACCGCCGGCAATCTGGTTCAGGGCAATATCCTCGGGGCCGATGTCACGGGCACCAATGCCCTCGGCAATAGCCAGGGGAATGTGTTGGTGCAAGCCGGTGCGACCGGCAATGTCATCGGCGGCACTGGCGCAGGCGCTGGCAATGTGATCGCGTTTGCCGGCGGCCCGGGAGTGAAGCTGTTGAATGCGGACACCACCAACAATGCCATCCGCGGTAATTCCATTTTCAGCAACGGCGCACTGGGCATTGACCTGAACAACGACGGGGTCACGGCCAACCACACCGGTTTTCTCGCCGGCCCGAATGATTTTCAGAATTATCCCGTCATCACCAATGTCTTTGGTTACGCCGGTAGCACAATTGTCCTTGGTAAATTCTATAGCCTGACGAGCCGCACATATTTCATTGATGTCTATCGTGGTTTCACCGCTGATCCTTCCGGCTATGGTCAGGGCCGGTTTTACGCCGGCACCGTCAGCGTGACCACTGATGGCTCCGGCAATGCCAATTTCTCGCTGACCAATAGCAGTGGTAATTATGCCGGACAGTACTTCACCGCCACGGCGACTTCGGCGGGCGGCGACTCCAGCGAATTCAGTTTTGCCTTCCTGGCTACCAACGCGCCCGTCCCGTCGGCCAGTTTCGCTGGCCCCTATCTGGCCCTTGCCAACGGGTTCGCTTTCGCGCTGAATTTGCAGACCAATTTCAGCTACCGCATCCAGGCCGCGACGAACCTAGCGCAGGTTCCGGTAGCGTGGGCCGACCTCACCAATTTTACCGCCGCCAATCCGGTGTTCAATTTTACCGACCGCACGGCCACCAACTACCGCGTTCGTTTCTATCGGGTGGCGTCGCCTTAGCCGGCGGCCAGGTGGCTGGGTGGCTGGCAAATTTTGTGGTTTGGCATTGCTTTGCCGTGTCTTGCGGCAAAGACTCTGTTAAGCTTTAACCGTTATGTTGCTCACCAAAGATGAACTGCGCAGCCTCGTTGAACTGACCCATCAGTCGCCGCACACGCTGCTCGGCATGCATCCGCTTGGCGACCACTCCGGCCTTGTTATCCGCGCGCTGCTTCCGGATGCCAAAAAAGTCGAAGTCCAACCCGTGCATGAAAAGGACAAGCCCAAGTTCGAACTGAAGCGCCTTCCCAACACGGATGTTTTTGAGGGTGAAACCAAGCTGGCCAATTCCGTCTATGCCTACGACCTCGTCATCACGGACAAGGCCGGTCATATGCGCCGCACCCGCGATGCTTATTCTTTTTTGCCGACGCTCGGCGAGGCGGATTTATATCTGTTCGGCAAGGGCGACGAACGGAAAATTTACGAGAAGCTGGGCGCGCAACTTCGGACGATTGACGGTGTTCACGGCACCAGCTTTGCGGTCTGGGCGCCCAACGCCCAGCGTGTCAGCGTCGTTGGCGATTTTAACAATTGGGACGGACGGGTTAATTCCATGCGGCTGCTGGGCGCGTCGGGCGTCTGGGAAATTTTCATTCCCAGCGTGGGGCAGGGCGCCCATTACAAATTCGAGATCCGCGACGCGCACGGCCGCATCAAGCTAAACACCGACCCGTTCGGGTTTTTCTTCGAGGTCGCGCCCAAGCAGGCGGCGATTGTCTGGGAAACCAAGGGCTTCAAATGGACTGACGATGCTTGGCTCAAGAAACGCCGCCAACGCGAACCGCTGCGGTCGCCGATGAGCGTCTATGAAATGCACGTCGGCTCGTGGCAGAAAAAGACTGCGACCGAATCGTGGAGCTACCGCGAGTTGGCCCAGCCGCTCGTGAATTATGTCACGCGCCTTGGTTTCACCCACGTTGAATTCCTGCCCGTGGCCGAGCACGCGTTTTATCCGTCATGGGGCTATCAGGTCACCGGTTTTTTTGCGCCGACCAGCCGCTTCGGCACGCCGGAAGATTTTCAATTCCTCGTCAACGCGCTGCACGCGGCCGGCATCGGGGTTATCGTGGACTGGGTGCCCGCGCATTTCCCGCGTGACGAATGGGCGCTGGCAAAATTCGACGGCACCGCGCTGTTTGAACATGAGGATCCGCGCAAGGGAGCGCATCAGGATTGGGGCACGTTGATCTTCAATTTCGGCCGGAACGAGGTCTCCAATTTTCTCGTCGCCAACGCGCTGTTCTGGTGCGAGCGCTTTCATATCGATGGCTTGCGCGTGGATGCCGTCGCCTCGATGCTTTACCTCGATTACTCCCGCAAGGCGGGCGAATGGATACCGAACCAGTTCGGCGGGCGCGAAAATCTTGAAGCCATTGAATTCCTGAAAGAATTCAATCATATCACCCATACGGAATTTCCCGGCGTGATGACCATTGCCGAGGAATCCACCGCCTGGCCGCAGGTGACGCGGCCACCCTACCTTGGTGGGCTCGGTTTTTCCTTCAAGTGGAACATGGGCTGGATGCACGATACGCTTGGCTATTTCCAGCGCGAACCGGTGCATCGCAAATACCATCAGAACGATCTTACGTTCGCGATGCTTTACCATCACAATGAAAACTTCGTGCTGCCGCTTTCGCACGATGAAGTCGTCCACGGAAAAGGCTCGCTGATCACCCGGATGCCCGGCGATGATTGGCAGAAATTCGCGAACCTCCGCACGCTGCTCGCGTATCAGTGGCTTTTTCCTGGAAAAAAATTATTGTTCATGGGCGGCGAAATCGGCCAGCGCGCCGAGTGGAACGAGAACGCGCAGCTCGATTGGTGGTTGCTCGACGCCGGCCCTTTCCATCGCGGCCTGCAGCAGTTTGTGGCGGATTTGAATCGCCTTTACTCCGCCTCGCCCGGATTGTGGCAGGGGGACTATGACCACGCCGGTTTTAACTGGGTTGATTGCAATGACCGTGAGAACAGCGTGCTTTCGTTCCTGCGTCAGACGGCGGACGGGAATAATCACACTGTCGTTATCCTCAATCTCACGCCGGTGCCGCGTCCCAACTATCGCGTCGGTG
>CAIQEI010000094.1 GCA_903870815.1 uncultured Verrucomicrobia subdivision 3 bacterium | reverse complement strand
TGTTGCTGTTTTCGTTTTTGTTTTAACTGGAGCCCAAGATCAGGATTGAACTGATGACCTCGTCCTTACCAAGGACGTGCTCTACCAACTGAGCTACTTGGGCATCCAAAAATCTATTGTTCAAGCCCGAATCGTAAAGCGACAAAAAAACCAACCCTCTCAACTTTCTTCCGAAATAGAGAGGGCTTCGGTAATTGAAATTTTACGGCTCTGACGGGCGCAAGCTAGGTAATCGGAGGCTGGCTGTCAATAATTTTTTTATTTTTCTTTTGGTCCAGCAACGCCCGCGCCCGCGCCAGCGAGCTTTCCATGTCGCCGCAGATATTTTGTTCGCCCAAACGCTCCAGGAAACCCGCTCGCGTTAGCGCGAACAGCGGCTGCGAATGCGGCCCGCACAGGATCAAATCCTTCTTCTTGATCCGCAGTTTCTCCATCAAATCCTCCAAGGCGTCCAGCCCGGTCGCATCCAGCGCCAGCACATCCCGCATCCGCAGGATCAAAACCTCCGGCAGCCCGCCCGCCCGCCGAAGCGACGTCTCCAACTTGTCCGCCGCGCCGAAAAAGAACGCGCCAAACACGCGGAACACCAGCACGCCGTCGGGAATTTTTTTGCCCGCCGTCTGCTGTCCCGGCGCGTCGCCCTGTGTCACACCCGCGTCCGGATCCACATGCGCCGTCTCCGCCAGTCGTTTTACCATCAGCGCCGATGCCAGAATCAGCGATGCACCCACCGCGGTCGGCAAATCTAAAACCACCGTCAAGGTGAACGCGCACAGAAAAACCATCACGTCGCTTTTCGGCCAACGGTTGAGGCGGACAAACTGGTGCCATTCGCCCATGCGCAACGACACCACCACCAGCACCGCGCTCAACGCCGCCAGCGGGATATTTTTAGCGAACGGTGCCGCCACCAGCAAGATTGTCAGGACGGTCGCGGCATGAATGATGCCCGCCACCGGCGTCCGCCCCCCGCAACGCACGTTGGCCGCCGTGCGCGCAATCACGCCCGTCGTCGGCATTCCGCCGAAAATTCCGGCGACTACGTTCGCCACGCCCTGCCCCATCAATTCCTGGTTCGAGTCGTGCCGGTCGTCAATCATGCCGTCCGCCACCACCGCCGAGAGTAGCGACTCGATGGCGCCCAGCACCGCCACCGTCATCGCCGCCGGCAGCAGCGCGCGCCATTCGTGAAACGTCAACGACGGCCAGTGCGGCATCGGCAGCCCGCGTGGCATCTCGCCAAACGCGGTGCCGAGCGTCTGGATGCCGAAATTTTTGTTGAACTCAAAATAAACCGAGGCCAGCGATGCGAGCAAAATGACGACGATGGAACCCGGCAACCGTTTGCCGATTTTTTTCGGCCAGAACCAGATGGCCAGCGTCGAAATCATGGCCAACAATACCGTCGGCCAGTTCGGCTCAAAATTTCCGGCCAGCGCGTGCAGTTTGCCGATGAAATCCGGCGGCAGTTTTGGGGTCAGCCCGAAAAAATCCCGGATCTGCGTGCTCATGATGATGATGGCAATGCCGCTGGTAAAACCGGTCACCACCGGAAACGGAATGTATTTGATCATCGTGCCGAGCCGGCTCGCGCCCAGCACAAACAGAATCACACCCGCCATCATGGCGCAGACCACCAGTCCTTCCGGTCCGAACGCGCGGCCTTCCGGCCCCATCATCACCACGATGGGCGCGAGCAGCGGCACGAACGCGCCCGCCGGCCCGCCGATCTGCACGCGCGAACCGCCCAGCAGCGAAACCAGAAAACCGCCGACGATGGCCGTGAACAGGCCGACCTCCGGCTTCAATCCTGACGCGATGGCCAGCGCCAGCGACAGCGGCAGCGCGATGATGCCGACAATCACGCCGGCGGTAAGATCGGCGGCAAAATCCTGCGCTGAATAATTTTTCAGCGTGTCCACCAGCTTCGGTCGGAATGGAAATGTCCAATTCATTTGCGATCGGAAAAATAGTTCCTTGAGTTTATTCTGCGGGCCGCGTGCGCTAATTCAAGTGAATTTACTTTGCAGAAATTGGCGGACCCTTGCCACCTCGACGAAAATTACGCCCGGGGATGCGCCGCGTCGTATGCCTTTTTTAGCCGCTCGGTCGTAACGTGCGTGTAAACCTGCGTCGTGATGAGATGCGCGTGGCCCAGCAGTTCCTGCACGCTCCGCAAATCCGCGCCGGCATCGAGCAGATGCGTCGCGTAGCTGTGCCGTAGCTTGTGCGGTGTCAGGCCTGGATCCAGGCCGGCGATGGCGAGATAATTTTTCAGCCGCCGCGATAATTGCAGCGGCGAAAGCGGCCCTGCCTTGCGCGTATCCGCGCAAAACACCGGTTGAATTCCCGCCGGAGCTTTTAGCAACATCGCCCAATATTTTTGAATGGCTGCCAAAGCCGGCGCGCCCGCCGGCACGAGTCGCTCTTTTTTGCCCTTGCCGCGAACGCGGACGATTTGCTCGTTGAAATCAATGTCCTCCACGCGTAGGCCGCAAAGTTCGCTGATGCGCAACCCGCACGAGTAAATCGTTTCCAGCACGGCCACATCCCGCGCACAAACCTCCGCCGAGATCGGCCGGCCCGGCCCGGGTTTCAGTTTTTGCGATGCGAGCAGCCTGGCGGGTGCGGCGAGCAGATCTCCCATTTGCTCCCGGGTCAAAAATCGCGGCAGCCGTTTTTCCAGTTTCGGCAGTGAAAGATTCTTGATCGGCAAACTCTCCACCACCCCCTGCCGCATCAGAAATTTGTAAAAAGTCCTCAACCCCGAGAAACGAAGCTGCGTCGCCGCGCGGCTTAACTTGTTCCGCCCCAGAAAGCGCACATAGGCGCGAAAATCATCGCGCTGGAGCTTCTCCCAATCGGCGGGTGATTTGCGCTCAGCCAGATGCCAGCGTGCAATTTCGTTCAACGCTTGCGCATAATTCCGCTGCGTGTAAACCGACGCGCCCCGATCCGTCGCCAGATGCGCCAGGAATTTCTGAATCCATTGGTCGCGGATTTCGGCCCCGGGAGCGCCAGCGTCCCCTTGGCGTCTTGCAAGCGATGCTTTATTCATGTCAACTCGCCGCCGGGACAGCGGCGCTCTCAGGTTCAATTTCCAGCCCGGCAGGTGAGCCGGAATTTCCCCGAAGTCAGCGGCGGCAGTTTATCCACCGCCCGGACGGTGACTTTATTTTCAAGCTGGAGCAGGTTTTCGATTTGCCCGGTCAACCCGATCAACTCTCCCGCACCCGGAACTTCGCGGTCCATGATAAGCTGCAAATTGCAATCTCCCGACTCGTTTTGCCGGAGCTGGTAATGCGCGATCCCTTCCCCGGCGCTGAAACACCGGTCAATTTCCAGCGTCGTCACCCGCCGGCCATCGCGGCGGCGCAGCGCATCGCGCTTGCGACCGTGAATCAGGTAATTTGTCGTGTAAGGCAGCTCGCGGCGTTCCACGAGGTCGCCGATGCGGTAGCGCACCAGCGGCATGACTTCGTTCGTCAGCGTCGTCACCACCAAGTCGCCCACGCCGACTTCATCCGGTTCAACCACCTCGCAAAAAACATTTTCCAGGCTGGCCTTCATTTCGCCGCGCTCGTTTTCCATGAGCAGATGGCCGGTTTCCGTCGAACCGTACAGGTTGAAAACCGGCGCGCCAAAAACTCGCTGCAAGATTTTCCGGTGGACGACGCTGACAAATTCGTAACTGCACAAAATAAATTTCACCGACGGGAATTTGATGCCGTTCCGCTCGCAATACCGCGCAAACCATGCGCCATGCACCGGATCCAAATCCAAAAATATGGGCGACCATTCCAGTATTTCTTCAGCCATGCGTGCAAATTCCGCTTCGGTCAGCATAAACGGAATGCGCGCCTGGTTCACAAACCGCGTGGTGTCCACCGTGCGCGCGGATTTGGAGGTGTAATTGGAAAAGCAGACCAGACCGTTGCAAACCGGTGGCACCAGCGTAGCGCGGCGGGCGCGCGGATGCGCGTCCAGCACCTGCGCCACTAACCGGTTCAACCGCAACACCCGCGTCTCCTGCTCATTCCACCAGCCCCGGCCAAACAGCACCGCGGTCCGCTCCTCCGAACTGCCGGACGTGTGCTCCAATTCCACGGATTTGTCCAACAGTAGCGCGTCCAGATTTTGTCCGTCGCGGAGAAAATTGTTTGGAAAGTTTTGGCGCAGCTCGCGCTTCCCGATCATCGGCCGGAGGGAAAGTTTGTGTCCACACTCCGCCCGGTAGAGCGGCACGTCGCACCAGCGCGGAAGTAATTCCTCCACGCGCGCCAGCTGCGCCGCCTCGCGGATGAGTTCAGGAGTCGCCAACATTGTTCAATACCAATGCACCAAGTTGACCAATTTTTCCAGTGCGATGTTTGCCCCGGTGGATTACCAAACTCACAAAACATGCAGGTTCAGGCCTGGCGATCTCATGCAGCGCGTTGTCCGGACGCTTCGCGTTCGCCACCCGCTCATCGGATTCGCGACGCATCTGGACCGTGAATGCTCCGGCACCGCTCTGAACAAGCCGTGCGCGGTTGATTGCGCGAAAGTGCTTTGACCTTTTTTTTGATCCCGCTCACAAGAATCCCAGCAGCAATCGCAAAAATTCCTCCGGTTGATCGGCGTGAACCCAGTGGGCCGCCCCGGCCATCGTCTGGATTTGTGCGAGCGGAAACAACTCGCGAATCAGTGGTTCGTCCTCGGCTCTGACATATTTGGACCTGCCGCCGCGGATGAATAGCGCCGGCTTGATGAAGGGCAGGGAAACCCCCAGCGGCTCGCCCAGCCGCAAATAATTTTTTGCCATCCCGCCTAGATTTATTTTCCAATAAGATTTGCCCATGGAATCGCGGCCGAGATTTTTCAGCAGAAATCGACGCAAAACGAGATCGGGGATTTCCGGCGCGAGCGCGTCCTCAATTTGCTGCCGCGTTTGGAACGCCGGCAACTCCAGGGCCAGCAGCGCGGCGAGGATCCGGTTGTGAGCTGGCTCATAGGCGCGCGGGGCGATGTCCGCCACGACGAGTTTGTCCACCCGATGGGGAAATTGCAGCGCCAGTTGCATCGCCGTCTTGCCGCCCATCGAATGGCCGACGACCATCGCCGTTGCCAGCCCGCGCGCCGCCATGAATTTTTCCACGTCGGCGGCCATCAGCGGATAATTCATCTCCTCGCTGTGCGGCGACCGGCCGTGGTTCCGCTGGTCCAGCGCCAACACCTGGAAATTTTCTGCCAGCCGCAGCGCGATGGGCTGCCAATTATCAGCCGAGCCAAACAGCCCGTGCAGCAGGATCACCGCCCTGCCCTGCCCGGAGGCTTTGAAGTGAAGTTGCATCGGCTGTTGCCGCCGGCGTAAGCCGGCTCGAATTTGGAATTCGAGCGGACTCGCGTCCGCGGCTGCGTTTTCTACTCCTCGAGCGATGGAAACTCGAAGGTGATCTTGCCCTTCTTGTCCATCACCAGGAACGCCGGAAACGGCTTGCCGGATTTGGAAATGAATTTCTCCATCACATCGCTCTTTTTGTCCTTGAGAATTTTCGCCGCCTGCTCTGCGTCAATCGGCTGCTCCAAAATCGTCTTGCCGATGGGCTTGAAAGTGCAGCGCTTCGCCTCGCGCTGCGAGTTCTCGCAAAAATATCCGGCCTCGGTGTCGAACACCTGGCCGGCGCACTTCGGGCATTTGCCCACGACCGCTTTGCCGGTGAAATCGATTTTCGGCGGCGGCTCGCTGCTCTTGGTGCGACTCTTGCCTTCCCGCGGCGGAAAATCAAACGCTGTCTTGCCGTCCTTCACGATGAGAAACGCCTTGAAGGGACGATTGTTTTTCTTGGAAATAAACTTGGTCAGCAAATCCGTCTTGCCATCCGCCAGCAATTTCTTGATCTGCTCCGGCGCGATTTCCTGCTGCAAAATAATTTTTCCGGAACGGAAATCACACGTCGGCGTCGGGCCCGTTTGTTTCTCACAAACGTAATTCATCCCGCCGTCATAGACGTTCGCGCCGCACTTGGGACATTTGCCCAGCGATTCCTTGCCGGTGAAATCCACCACCGCCGCCGCCTCGCCGTCTTTACCGCCGTTGCCAAAATCAAATTCCACTTTGAACTCCGGCGTCAGTTTCAACACGGCGGCGAAGGGAAAACCCTGCTTGCTGCGGAAACCCTGCAGCGGGCCGATCACTTTGTCCGTGATGATCTTCTCAACTTCTTCCGGCTCGAACATCCGGCTGCACAAAGTTTTCCAGAATGCAAAGTCACACTTCACGCATTGATACTGCTTGTATTTCTCGTGAATCTCGCCGCCGCACTTCGGACACGGTACCTGCAGCATACCGAAGTCGCCGGGTATTGTGTCGTGCTCGAACAGCTTCGCGCGATCCACAATCCGCCGCGTCATGTCCGCGATGCCGCTCATGAATTCCGTGCGGCTGATTTTTTTCCGCTGCATCTCCTTCAACTGAAACTCCCAGTCGCCGGTCAGCTCCGGCTTGGTCAATTCCGGAATCCCCAGGCCGTTTAGCAGTTCCATCAGCGAAAAAGCCTTGGCCGTCGCCTGCAACTCGCGGCCGTTGCGGTGAATGTAGCCCTCATAAATCAGGCCTTCAATGGTCGCCGCCCGCGTCGCCGGCGTGCCGAGGCCCTTCTCGCTCATGGCTTCGCGCAACTCGTCGTCGTCCACCAGCTTGCCCGCGCCTTCCATCGCCGAGAGCAGCGTCGCTTCCGAATACCGCGCCGGCGGCTTCGTCACGTTGTCCTTCACTTCAATCGCACTCGTTTTCACCGTTTCGTCCGGCTTCACCGGCGCGAGGCTCGGCGTTTCGTCGGAATCCGACTCTTTGCCATAGACCGTCAGCCAGCCGGGCGAAACCAAAACCTTGCCGGCACTCTTGAACGGCTCGCCTTCAACGCGGGTGATGCGGTTCGTTTCCAGAAATTCCGCCGCCGGATAAAATATCGCCAGGAACCGTTTCGTGACCAGATCGTAAAGTTTCTGCTCCGGCTCGGACAAATGCTTTGGCGCAAGTGACGTCGGGATGATCGCAAAGTGATCCGAAATTTTCGCGTTGTTGAATATGCGCTTGTTCGGATGCACCCAGCCGCTCTTCAAAATCTGGTCGGCATAAACCGAATAGCCGGTCACCCCCTCCAGCATGGCCAGCGTGGTCTTAACCGTGCCGATGTAATCTTCCGGCAGGGCGCGCGAATCCGTCCTCGGATACGTCAGCACCTTGTGCCGTTCATAAAGCGCCTGCGCCAGGCCGAGCGTGTTCTTGGCGCTGAACCCGAAACGCGAGTTCGCGTCGCGCTGCAGGCTCGTCAAATCGTAAAGCAGCGGCGACATCGAAGTCGTCGGCTTGCTCTCTTCCGTGACGATGCCCGGCTGGCCCAGGCATTTGTCGCGCAGCGCCTCGGCGGCGGCCTTGTCCCAGATGCGTTCGGCTTTGGCCTGCTCGTCATCCGAGCGTGAAAATTTTTCATCGAACCAGCGGCCCGTGTAATTTCCTGCTGCCGCGTCGAACGTGCCGATGACTTCCCAGAAATCCCGCGGCTTGAAGGCGCGGATCTTCGCCTCGCGCTCGACCACGATCGCCAGCGTCGGCGTCTGCACGCGGCCGACGGTGGTTTTGAAAAAACCGCCCAGCTTGGAATTGAACGCCGTCATGGCCCGCGTGCCGTTGATGCCCACGAGCCAGTCGGCCTCGCTGCGGCTCATCGCCGCGTCTGAGAGCGGCTGCATGGATTCGTCGCTCTTCAACGCCGCAAAACCGTCGCGGATGGACGCGGGCGTCATGGATTGCAGCCAGAGCCGCCGGATCGGCTGCTTCGCCTTCGCGTGGCGGACGATGTTGCGGAAGATCAATTCACCTTCGCGCCCGGCGTCGCAGGCGTTGATGAGCTCGGTCACGTCGTCGCGCTTGATGAGTTTTTTGAGTACGCGCAGGCGCGGCTCGCTCTTCTCAATCGGTTCGAGATCGAAGTGCGGCGGGATGACCGGCAGGTTCTTAAAAGACCATTTGCCCTTCACCGCCTCGACGCCCGGCGGCGGCACGATGGTCAGCAAATGGCCGACGGCCGACGAGATGACGTATGCGTCGTTCTCGAAGTAATCGTCGTGTTTCTGAAACTTTCCGAGCGCCTTGCTGATGTCGCTGGCGACGGACGGCTTTTCCGCGATGATGAGGGCTTTTCCCATGTGACAGGCCATTCTTTAAGCCGCACGCCACCGGTTGCGCAACTTAATTTTTTCCTGGCGCGATGATTTTATTTCCGGTTTGCCCCAACTCGCCGCGCCAAATTGAAAGCGTAATCACGATCAATATCCGGATTTGGCGGCCCCTCGGGCACACCGTCATAAAACCGGTAATACTTCTGCCAGGGTGAGGGGTTCGCGCCCCGGCGAGGAGGATCCCCGACCGCTTCCAAAGGCACCGGGTTTATCGCCAAGCACCAAAAAAAAACCCGCGATGTGCCAGACTACTTATGCAATAACGCTAGCGCTAGTGCGCCCGGCTGCTTCCCTCGCGTTCACGGATGGATTGCAATACGCGGGCCGTTCGCGCATAAATTGGTCGGCCGCCCATGAACAAACCAAGGTGGAACATTTCAACCAGCCGTAGCGAGACCTCCAATCGCATGACCGCCCGGTTGTTTTCAATAATTATCGACCAAAGCCAGCTCGCCGCCCGGTCTGCGTCAAACGCCCGCTCATGAAACTACTCCCCTCGCAGCGCAACTGGTAATCGCGGCCAAACGATCATGCTCCGGTTTGAGACCATCACCTCGCTTGACGTTCCCGAACTTGCGCCATATCGCACCCTCAAGCGTTCCGCCGCCCATGCGGCCCTCGGCATTTTTGTGGTGGAAGGCGACAAGGTTTTGGACCGCCTGCTGGAAAGCGATTTCAGCATCGTCTCCGTGCTGCTGATCCAGGAGCGGCTGGCCGAATACGAACCGCGCCTGCGCACCCGGCCGGAAAAGGACATCACGGTCTTTATCTGCACCAAGGCGGTGTTGGCGGAACTGGCGGGTTTCGAAATTTATCAAGGTGTGCTGGCCATCGCCAAAACCCCCGCGCCGCTCACCTTGCAACAAATCCTTGCCGCTGGCCCGCGTCCGCGCCTGTTCGTCGCGTTGGACGGCCTTAACAACGCGGAAAACGTCGGGGTGGTGATGCGCCACTGCGTTGCCTTCGGGGTCTCGGCGTTGATCGCCGGCGAGACGTGTTGCAGCCTTTTCCTGCGCCGCACCGTCCGCAATTCCATGGGTGCCATCTTCAAGCTGCCGGTGCTGGAATCACCCCACCTGCGGCAAACCTTGGGCGAGTTGCGCGCCGAAGGCATCCGCTGCCTCGCCGCGCATCCGCAACCGGGTGATAAGATCTTGTCGCAGGCAAATTTCACGAATGATTGCTGTCTTGTTTTCGGCAGCGAAGGCCATGGCATCTCCCAGGAAGTTCTCGCGGTGTGCGACGAATCGGTCGCGATTCCGATGGCGAATGGAGTGGATTCGCTGAACGTCAGCGCGGCGGCGGTGGTGTTTCTCTACGAGGCAAACCGGCAGCGCGGGAAGGCATAAATTCGCCCTCGACAAAACCGGCGTTCGGGGGAAAATCGGCACATGAAGCCCAAACAACTTGCCAACGTCCTTATCAAAATCCTCGGTTTATCGATGTTCGTCCACTATTCCGTTCCCGCCCTTGAGTCAGTGGTTGCCCTCTGGCGAGTTTCTCAACCGGTTAGGGATTACGGCACCGATTTTGGATGGCATTATTTCCTGTCCGGCATTATTCCGTTTGCCATCGGCATCGCCTTTATGTTCTTTAGCCGCCCGATCACAGAACTACTGTTCCAGAACGAGACCGAGTAATTTTCAGCCTGGCGAACTCGGCGTCTTGGCGCTTGAACCAACCTTCTCCGCAAAATCCACCGCCTTACGACACAGCGGCTGCCAGTCCAACTCCGCCTTAATGCGCGCAGCGGATCGGGCGGCTTGCGGCAGCCAGCCGGCCTCCGGCTCCGCCAGCCATGACAATATCTTCCGCCCGAAATCCTCACCTTTGAATTCAGAGAATTTCACGAGCGGGTCATCCCTGAAATAGCCCCGCACGCTTTTCAGCGGCGTGCAGACCACCGGCAGGCCGGTGGCAACGTATTCCACGATCTTCGCGACGAACGCGCAGTGCGTCCCCGCCGATTCTTCGTACGGAACAATGCCCACGTTCGCACTGGCCAATTGCTTCGACACCTCGGCATAAGGCGTGAAACCGGCGGCCTCGAATTTAAAACCCGGAATCGTCTGCGCCCGTTTTAGAAATTTTCCCAAACCGGCGGTGCGCCGGCCGACAAAGCGGAACAGGGTCTCTGGCTTTTGCGCCACCACGGTTTTCACGGCGTCGAAGGCAATCTGACCAAGATGATGCGCATCGAAAGAACCATGCATGACCACCACCGGCGGCCGGCCGGCCGGCGGCGGTTGCCCGCGCAATGGAAATGCCTGCGCGTCGTACCCATAATAAATTGGGCAGATTTTTTCGCGCGGATAGCCGCGGGCCGCGAGGCGGTCGGAAAATTCGTCGGAGATGGCGCCCACGCCGTCCACGCCATACCGCACCGGCAGCGACAGCTCGTACCGCATCAGCGCCTGCACCAGCGGCTGCGGCGCGACGTAGCTCGGCCAGGTTTCCATGAAGCCGGTGAGCAGGTCGGGGAAATTCATCACCACCGGCACGCCGAGTTTCGCTTTCAACTTCCCGGCGGCAACGGCGGAAATGGCGTGCTGCGAAAAGAGCAGGTCGAATCTAGTCGTGCGCGCGGCGGCGGCCACCATGCGTTCGAGGAAAAACGGATAGGCGAGATATTTAAAATTGCGCAGCTTCGCATAACGGCCCATCGGCCAGCGGGTGAATGGGTGGAGCTGAACGCCGAATTGTTCCGCGACCTTTTCCGCATCGTCAATCTGCGGGCCGAACACGTGGACGGCGTGGCCGCGCCGGACCATTTCCTGGACCAGATACACGGCCTCCGCCGAACCGCCGCCGGAGGGCGGATAAAACGGTTCGTGCGTCAGGAACGCGATGGAAAGCTGGGCCGGCACGCGGAGACGCTAGGAATTTTGCCGCGCGGGTTCAATTCATTTCCCCGTGAAAATGCTTTGACTTGCGGCGCAAAAAATCTAAATTACCGCTCCGTTTCGTGGATGGGGTCATAGCTCAGTTGGTAGAGCGTCTGAATGGCATTCAGAAGGTCAGGAGTTCGAGCCTCCTTGGCTCCACCATCCGCTTCCAAACGGGTTCTTTTTTCTGCCGGATAAAATCATTCACCGTCAGGGCGGCATCTGGTGCAGCCTTTTTTCAGGTTCTGGCGGCTCTGCCCAACAAATAAAAACGGCGCGGAATAAATTCCGCGCCGTGCGTGATAATAGTTGGGAATCAGGTCAGGCTGATCTTGTCGCCGTCCTTCAGCGTGACGATCGCCTTCTTCCAGGCGTTGGTGACGCCGGCCTGCGCGGTGCGCTTGCGGCGGGCTTTGCCGCGCACGTTCATGGTGTTCACGCGGGTGACCTTGACCTTGAATAGTTCCTGCACGGCCTGCCGGATCTGGGTCTTGTTCGCGCGCGGATCGGCCACGACGGTGTACTGGTTGTACTTCTCGCCCTGGCGCGTGCCTTTTTCCGTCAGGCGGACGGTTTTGATGATTTCGAAAGCGTTCATGATTATTCCTTGTTCAGACGGGCTTCGACTTTTTCAAACGCGCTCTTGCTGAACAGCAGTTTGTCCGGGCGTAACACATCGTAGGTGTTGAGCGAGTCACCGGTCGTGAGGGTCACGCCGGCAAGATTGCGGGAGGCGCGGGCCAGGTTCGTGTTTTCCTCGCCGCTGGAAACGATGAGCGTGGTGCCCATTAGTTCCAGCGCCTTGATGACGCCGGCAAAATCCTTCGTCTTGGCCGAAGCCAGCTTCAGATCATCCACCACCACCACGTCGCCGGCCTTGAGCCGTTCGCTCAACGCCTTGCGCAACGCGAGGGCGCGGGTGCTTTTGGAGATCTTCTTCGTGAAGTCGCGCGGATGGGGACCAAAGGTCACACCGCCGCCGACCCAGATTGGCGATTGGAAGGAACCGGCGCGGGCGCGGCCCGTGCCTTTTTGCTTCCACGGTTTTTTGTTGGTGCCCGCCACGTCGCCGGCGTTCTTGG
>CAIQEI010000093.1 GCA_903870815.1 uncultured Verrucomicrobia subdivision 3 bacterium | reverse complement strand
CCTCGATGAGCGTGGCGACGTTGAAGGATTCGATGATGCCGAGCGCGCCGTTCGGCTCCGCCGGCTGGGTGCGGCCGAGCGCGACAAATACGTCGGGATGCAAATTGGCAATGACGAAGCTGTCGATCAGGCAGCCGCCCGCCTCCACGCAGCCGGCTTCGACGGCGGCCGCCACCGCGGCCGCGTCGCCGCCGATGAGCACCATGTATTTGCCGGAGCAGATGGAGCGCGATAGGATGAGCCGCACGTTGCCCGCCTTGAGCATCGTGTCCGCCACCTGAAAACCGGCGGCGATGCTCGAGAGTTCAATCAATCCAACAGATTTATCGGCCATAAAATTATTTCTCCAAAATGATTTGTTTGTCGTTTACTTCGCGCACGGTGCCGGCCATCGGCGCGTGCAGGATCGCGCCGAGCGCGTTCGGCGCGGGTTCGCCGATCACCTGGCCGGCGCTCACGCGGTCGCCGGTCTTGACCTTGGCGAGGCAGGCGGTGCCGGCGCTTTGCTTGAGCGGTAGGATGAGGCGGTTGGGCGAGATGGTCTGGCGCACCAGCGGCGCCGGCAGGTCGTAATTGAGGACGTGCAATTTCTTGGCGAGCGTCTTGATCGGCACGCGGCGGCCGTCGAGCATCTCGTGCGGCTTGGGATTCATCGGGCCCGTCCATTTCATCTGCTTGGCGCGCATCATCGATTTCGCGTCGTCGCAGGCTTCCTTCGGGAACAGTTCCTCCGGGCAGGAATACAGCGTGCAGAGCCCGCAGGAGCAGCACATGGCCGCCCACTGGTTGAAATAATCCTCGCCCGTGCCGCTGAAGGCCAGCGTGCGCATGACCTGGTGCGGCTCGACGGCGTAACCGAGCAGAAACCGCGGGCAATATTCGGTGCAGTACCGGCACTGGTCGCACGCGGACTTGCCGATCTTCGCCTGCATCTTGGCCGGCTTGAGCTTGCGTTCAATGGTGTGATGCGTGCGTGGCAGAATGATGACGCCCGTGGAAGTCTTGGTGACGGGCGTGTCCAGATCATCGGTGTTCGTCCCCATCATCAGCCCGCCGAGGCACAGTACCGGATCATCCGTGGTCAGCCCGCCCGCATATTCAATGCACTCCCGGAACGTCGTGCCGATCGGCACGCGCAGGGTGGCCGGCGATTTCACCGCGCCCGCGATGGTGACCATCTTGTGCGTGAGCGGCTTGCCGTCGTGGGCGGCCGCGATGTTTACAAAGGTCTCGACGTTGTTCACCACCGCGCCGACCGCAATGGGAATGCCGCCGGGCGGAATCAGCTTGCCGGTGACGGTGTAAACCAGATCGTATTCGTCGCCCGCCGGATAATAATCGCCCAGTAGTTGGACGCGGACGTTCGTGCCTTTGCTGGCCTCCTGTACGGCCTCGACCGCGTGCTTCTTTTTCGCTTTGACGCCGATGACGCCTTCCATCGCGCCGACGGCTTCCATCGCGAGTTGTATGCCCCGCACCATTTCCGCGGCGCTTTCTTCCATCGTCACCGCGTCCTTGTGCAGGAGCGGCTCGCATTCCGCGCCGTTGGCGATGACCACTTCCGCCTTCGCGCCGAGTTTGACGTGCGTGGGAAATCCACCGCCGCCCGCGCCGACCACGCCGGCCAATCTGACTTTATCTGCCAGGTTCATGTTAGTTTAGTTAAATTTTTCCTGCGCCATCGCGCCGTTGGTGACTTCTCCGGGCGCAACCACCACTTCCACTCCGCGTTCCCGCAGGCCCGCGACCAGTTCCACCGGCGCCTGGCTGTCGGTGACAATCACATCCACCATGTCCAGCCCGCACAACGGCGAAACAGACTGCCGGCCAAACTTCGAATGGTCGAGACACAAAATAATCTTTTGCGCCGCCTTCAGCATCGCCCGCTGGATGTCAATCAGCAGCGCGTGCGAATTCGTGACGCCGTCGAGCGTGATCCCGCCCGCGCTCATGATGGCGACATCGGCGCGCATTTTGGAAAACGCTTCGACCGTCATCGGCCCGACCATCACCCCGAGCCGAGGATAAATCACGCCGCCCGCCAGAATCACTTCGACTTTGTTCGCCGAGGCGAACAGATTCGCCACCGGCAGCGAATTCGTAACGATTTGCGGCGCTTTTTCCTCCAGATGCCGCGCGACGTGATATACCGTCGTGCCGGCATCGAGAATCACGCTCTGATTCGCGCCGATCAAGTCCGCGCACGCCTTGCCAATCGCTTCCTTTTCGGAAAACTGGTGTTCATCGCGCGACGTGAAGGCAAATTCATCCGATTTCGGCGTCGCAATCCGCGCTCCTCCATGGGTGCGCCTTAAATTGCCCGCCGCTTCCAGCACCGTCAAATCGCGACGGACCGTCGAAACGGACGCTTCCACGTGCTGGGACAGTTCTTCCAGCGATGCAAATTCAACGCGTTGAAGATAGGCTTCAATGCGATGTTTGCGCTCTTCCGCCGTCATATTTGCAATACTTTGAAACAATTTGGAATTATTTGCAAGAAAAATGTTGACTTAATTCATAAAAATGGCAAAGTCAGTCAAACTTTATGGCTGTTGCAGCACCTGCACCACATCGCGCCGTAGTCGAACACTTGGTTCGACAAGCGGTTTACGCCAAGCTTGGCAAGCCGCTGCCGCGCACGGCCAGCGGACTCAACCCGCTCATAGTCAATATCAGCGCGCGCCATTGTCACCTTACGCCCGAAGCGGTCGAGGCGCTTTTTGGCAAAGGGCACAAGCTCACCGTTCACAAGTGGCTATACCAGGAAGGCCAGTTTGCCGCGAAGGAAACGGTCACCCTCATCGGGCCGCGCAGCCGGGTGATTTCCAATTTGCGGATTCTCGGCCCGTGCCGGAATTTGAATCAGGTCGAGCTGGCCTACACCGATTCCATCGCCCTTGGCTTCGACATTCCGTTGCGCGCGTCCGGCGATGTCAAAGGCACGCCCGGCGCAATGCTGATGGGGCCGGCGGGGTTTTTCGAAATGTCCGACGGTGTGATCCGCGCCCTGCGCCACGCGCATTTAAGTCCGGCGGACGCGGAATTTTACGGCGTGAAGCACGGTGATTTCATGAAGCTCAAGATTGGCGGCGACTGCGCTATCTCCCTCGAAAAGATGCTTTGCCGCGTCGACAAGAGTTTCAAGCTTGAAGTTCACATTGATACCGACGAGGGTAACGCTTGCAATTTGCAACCGGACACCTCGGTGGAACTGGTGAAATAAATCGCGCTGATGCCGGATTATCAATTTACTCACAACTCTCAACCATCAACCAAAAATAAAATATGAACGAAGCAATAGGAATGATTGAAACCAAGGGCTACGTCGGCAGCGTGGAAGCCAGCGACGCCATGGTGAAGGCGGCCAACGTCACGTTGGTCAAAACCATCGCCATCGGCGGCGGACTGATCACCGTCATCGCCCAGGGCGACGTCGGCAGCATCAAGGCCGCCGTGGACGCTGGCGCGAAGGCCGCCGCCAAGGTCGGCGAACTCGTCAGTTCGCACATCATCGCCCGCCCGCACGAAGAACTGCTCGCCGCGTTCCTCGGCAACGGTGCCGCCGCCAAGAAATAATCATTAACCACCACCTTTAACTTTTAACCAAATATGTCAAAACAAGCTGTTGGAATGATCGAATGCAAGGGATTCTGCGCCGCCGTGGAATCCGCCGACGCCGCGCTCAAATCCGCGAACGTCCACATCACCGGCTGGGAAAAAGTCGGCAGTGGCTACGTGACCGTGTTTTTCCGGGGCGACGTCGCCGCCGTCAAGGCCGGTACCGATGCCGGCGCTGCTGCCGCCGCCCAGGTTGGCGCCGTTATCAGCGTCCAGGTGATTCCGCGTCCGCACGACGGATTGAGCGGCCTGGGAAAATGGCTGGAATAAGTGCGGAACGCGGAATTCGGAGTGCGGGATAACCGCGCGCCGAAAATTCCGCACTCTGCATCCCGAAATCCGCATTTAATGAAGATTCTCGTCGCCAACATCGGCTCGACCTCGCTCAAGTGGCGGCTGTTCGATTTCTCGAACGGCGGTGAACGCCTTTTGCATAAGGGCGGTTTTGAGCGTGTCACCGATTATCCCAAGGCGATCGAGGACTGCCTTGCCGAACTGAAAAAAGCCGGCGCCATTGCCGGCGAAAGCGATTTGAACGCCGTTGGTTTCAAGACCATCATCGCCAAAAACATCACCGGCTGCGTCCGGCTAGATGAGCTCGTGTTGCAGGCGATGACCGATTACAACGGCCTCGCGCCCGCGCACAATCCTCCGTACATCACCGGCATTAAGCTGTTCGCGCAGCGGATGCCCAAGGTTCCGCTCATCGGATTGTTTGAAACCGCGTTCCACCAGTTCGCGCCGGAGGCGTCGCAGCGCTACGCTGTGCCGGATTCGTGGTTGCAAATCGGCGTGCGCCGCTGGGGCTTCCACGGCGCGAGCCACAAGTTCATCGCCGAACGCTCGGCGGAATTGCTCCACCGGCCCGATGTCGCCGAAAGCGCCCGGCAGCTTTACGTTCATCACGGTGCCTCGAAAATTTCCGGCGCGCCGCTGCGCGTGATTTCCTGCCATCTCGGCGGCAGTTCCAGTGTGACCGGCATTTTGAACGGCGCGTCCATCGGCACCAGCATGGGCATGAGCCCGCAATCCGGTTTGCCGCACAACAATCGCGTTGGCGATCTCGATTCCGAGGCGCTGCCCTACGCCGTGAAAACGCTCGGCCTCAGCGTTGACGAGGCGCAAAAGCAGCTCACCAAGCAATCCGGACTCCTCGGCATCAGCGGCGTTTCCAACGACGTGCGTGACATTGCCGATGCCGCGGCCAAAGGCAACGCGAACGCGAAGCTCGCCCTGGACGTTTTCGTCGCCAGCGCGCGGCATTGGGTCGGCAGCTACTTTTTGCAGTTGAACGGCGCGGACGCAATCGTGTTCACCGCCGGCACCGGCGAAAACCGCGCGGAAATGCGCGCCGCCATATGCGCCAATTTGGAAAATCTCGGCATCAAGCTGGACGCCGCCAAAAACAGCGCCACCCGCGCGACCGAGGCCGTCATCAGCGCGGCGGATTCGGCCGTGAAGATTTTTGTGATTCCCACGAACGAGGAGCTCGTCGTGGCCCGCGAAACCAAACGCCTTTTGGAAACCAACCAGCCCTGACTTTAACCACATCTCTCAACCATCAACTAAATAAAACTATGCCACAAGCCATTGGAATGATCGAAACCCGCGGACTCGTCGCCCTCGTCGAGGGCACGGACGCCATGCTCAAGGCCGCCAACGTCGAACTCGTCGGCCCCGTGACCCAGGTCGGCAACGCCCTCTGCACCGCGTGTGTCGTCGGCGATGTCGCCGCCGTCAAGGCCGCGACCGACGCCGGCGCCCAAGCCATCAAGGCCATCAAGGGCGAGCTCGTCAGCGTCCACGTCATCGCCCGCCCGCACGGCGATGTCGAAGCGGTGTTGCCCAAGAAAAAGTAATCGTTGAATGGTTGCAGCGTTGAATCCTCTTTGCGCCGGATGGGCCGAACCGATTTGACCATTTAACCCTTTAACGAATCACGAATTTATGTTCCTCGCCCGAGTCGAAGGCCAGGTGGTTGCCACCAAGAAAGACCCGAACATGTCGGGCCGGAAACTCCTGTTGCTCCGCCCGCAGCTCGTGGACGAGAAGGACCCGACCAAGTTCCGTCCCGGGGCGAACACGATTGTGGCCGTGGATTGCCTCGGTGCCGGCGAGGGTGAGTTGGTGCTTTTCTGCCAGGGCAGTTCCGCGCGCCTCGCGCCGGGCATGAAGGAAGCCCCGGTGGACGCCGTCATCATTGGTCTGGTGGACAGCGTGGATGTGTTTGGTAAGGAAATTTTCAGCGCGAAAGTGCGGTGATTGAATTATGAGTACCGTCAATGAAACTTTGATCCGTGACGTGGTGGCCGAAGTCTTGGGCCGTTTGGGCGGCTCAACCACCTCCACCGCCAAACCCTCTGCCTCGGCGCCCGCGCCCGCCCCCTCGGCGAACTGCGGCTGCGGCACCCCCTCGGCGTCGGCGGCGAATGTCCCCTTGCGCGGCAAGTTCGGCGTCTTCGCGACGGCGGAGGAAGCCTGTGTCGCGGCTCAGGAATCCTATCTGCAGCTGAAGCAGAAAGGCGTCGAGACCCGGCGCAAAATCGAGGTGATCATCAAGACGCTCGCCGAGAAAAATGCCGAGGTTTGGGGTAAGCTCGAACTCGATGAGACCAAGATCGGCCGCCTCGATCACAAGATCGCCAAGCTCCAGATTATCAAGCTCGTGCCCGGCGTGGACTGGCTCCGGCCCGACGCGCGCAGCGGCGATCACGGCATCACGCTGGAGGAATACACGCCCTTCGGTGTCGTCGGTGCGATCACCCCCAGCACGCATTCCATTCCCACGTTGAGCGGCAACATCGTCAATATTTGTTCCGCCGGCAACGCCGTCGTCTTCAATGCTCATCCGAACGCCGCCCGCTGCGCCGCTGTGGCCGTGCGCGCCTACAACGAGGCGATCTATCGCGAGACTGGCATCGAGAACATCGCGTGCATCATTGAGAAGCCGTCGCTGGACTCCTTCAACGCCCTGTGCAAGCACGAGAATACCCGCTTGCTGCTCGTCACCGGCGGACCCATGGTCGTGAAGGCGGCGATGCTCACCGGTAAACGCGCCATCTGCGCCGGCCCCGGCAATCCGCCCGTCTTTGTGGACGATACCTGCTGCCTGACCCGCGCGGCCAAGGCCATCATTTCCGGCGCGGCGTTTGACAACAATCTTTTGTGTATTGGCGAGAAACAGGTTTTTGTCCTCGACCAGGTCGCGGACAAGCTGATGCAGAAGCTCTCCGAAAACGGCGGCGTCAAACTGAACTCGTCGCAATTGGAGAAACTCACGCAGGCGGCGTTTACCTTCAAGGAAGGCCAGGGCGGCGGTTGCGCCCACGCCAGCGTGAACAAGGATTACATCGGCAAGGATCCGTCCGTGCTCGCGCAGGCCGCCGGCATGAATTTGCCGTCGGGCACGCAGCTCTTGTTTGCCGAAACCGATGCGAGCCACCCCTTCGTCGAGGAGGAGCAGATGATGCCGATGCTGCCCATTGTGCGCGTGAAAAGCGTCGAGGAGGGCATCGCCCAATCGCTGAAATCGGAGCATAACTACAAGCACACCGCGGTCATCCATTCGCACGATGTGGAGAACATCACGGCCATGGCGCGCGCGCTGGACACGACGTTGTTCGTCAAAAACGGCCCCTCCCCCGCCGGCCTCGGCCTCGGGGGCGAAGGCTATCTGAGTTTCAGCATCGCCACGCCGACTGGCGAAGGCATCACGAATCCGCGCACTTTCACGCGCGTCCGCCGCTGCGTGATGGTGGACAACTTGAGGATTTACTAAATGGTCCTGGCCCGTGTCGAAGGCAACCTGGTTGCGACCCGGAAGCATCCCAGCTTTGAATCGTGGCGGCTGGTGATCTGCCAGCCGATTGGCAGCCAAGGTCAGGTGGAAGGCGCACCGGTCATCGCGATTGATTCGCTCGGCGCCGGGATGCACCAGCAGGTGGTGATTTCGTCGGACGGCAAGGCTGCGCGCAAAGCGGTGGGCGTGGACAAAAGTCCCGTTCGCTGGCTCGTTACCGGGATCGTGGATGAACATGAACCGGGAGTGAGAATTTGAAACTAGGAACGGTCATTGGTCGCGTAACGTTGAGCAAGGCAGTGGACTTGCTGAAAGGCGGGCGTTTTTTGGTGGTCAGCCCGTTCAACCGCGAACAGTTTGCCAAAGGCATTAACGCCAAGCCAGGCATGGGCACCGACCCGAGTCTGGTCGTGTATGACGACATCGGTGGCGGTGTGGGCGATGTGATTGGTTACGAGGAAGGCGCGGAAGCCGCCCAGCCGTTCGAGGTGTCGCCGCCGATTGACGCGATCAATTGCGCGTTGGTGGATGAAATGTTTTACAGCCCGTGGAAGGGCTAAGCCAATTTTTATATGAGCCAAGTCATCAGCGTTCGCGATATTCAAGAAATGGTCCGCACCGGTCAGGGCGTCAGCATTCCCGCGGACGCCATTCTCACGCCCTCCGCGCGCGAGCTGTTGCAGGACCTGGAAAAAAGCGGCGCCAAAGTGGTCGCTGCCGCGTATGCGGTCACCGCCGCCAAGGTAAGTGGCGACCCGCTCGCTCCGCCCGCGAAGAAGCTCAATTCCAAGTCGCCCAAGGCCGAATTGGAGGCTTTTTTCAATTCCCCTTACGCGCACAATTTGAAGGAGCAGATCTGCGAGATGGGCCACCGCCTCTGGAAGCGCGCTTATGTGGATGGCAACGGTGGCAACATGGCCGTCCGCGTCGGCGAGGACATCGCCATCTGCACCCCGACGCTCGTGAGTAAGGGTTCGCTCAAACCGTCCGATATGTGCCTCGTGGATTTCGAGGGCAACCAGATCCTCGGCACCAAGAAGCGCACCAGCGAAATTTTGATGCACCTGCAGATGATGAAGCGCCAGCCCACCGCCGTCGCCACCTGCCATTGCCATCCGCCCTACGCCACGGCGTTCGCGGTGGCCAACATCGCCCCGCCCACCTGCATGTTGCCGGAGTACGAGGTCTTTTGTTCCGTTGGCATCGCCCCGTACCGCACGCCCGGCTCGCCGGACATGGGCAAGCTCGTCGCTGAGCTCACCGACCAGTACAACACCATCCTCATGTCCAACCACGGAGTCGTGACCTGGAGCCACAACAACATCGAGGAAGCCTATTGGCGCATGGAGATCATCGAGGCCTACTGCCGCACCATTGTGGTGGCCGGGCAGCTCGGCCGGCCGATCAACACCTTCACCGGTCCGCAGATGAAGGAATTGCTCAATATCAAGCAGAGCCTCGGTTTTGTGGACCCGCGCTACGGCATGAAAGAATGCGAACTCTGCGACAGCGGCGAATGGCGCCCGGGTGCGACCAGTCAGGCTCCGGCTAGCGGCGAACCCACCATCGGTCTCGACCCTGAAGCCGAAGCGGCGGTGAAAGCCATCACGGATCAAATCCTGGCGCAGATGAAGTAAGTCGGGCGGAATCTGCTATTTGGGATTTTGCCGGTTCCCTCTCGGTTCACACACTTCGAACCGCGAACACCCTTGCCATGCCGGCGCGGCGGTTTGCGCTTTCGCCTTTTCTTTCAACGGCCAGCAATTACGCTGTCGGCATGAGTCATTTGCAACGTGCCATTGAGGAATCCGTCGCCACGCTGCGCCATTTGTCCGCGTTGGAGGAGCCGCTGAACCGCGCGGCGCAGTTGGTGTTGTGCTCGCTTACGGGCGGTCACAAATTGCTCCTTTGCGGCAACGGCGGGAGCGCGTCGGACGCCACCCATCTGGCCACCGAATTTCTCTGCCGCTTCAAGGAAGACCGGCGGCCGTATCCCGCCATCTCGCTCACGGCCAACGGCGAATTCATGACCGCCGTCTGCAACGATTATCACGCCGACGAAATCTTTGCGCGCCAGGTTTGGGGTCTGGCGGAACCGGGCGATGTGCTTATCGCCATCACCACCAGTGGCCAATCCAAAAACATCCTCCGCGCGTTGGAAGAGGCCGCGCGCAAGGGCGTCCAGAGCATCGCCATCCTCGGCCGCGACGGCGGCTTCACCAAAGGCGTGGCGACGATTGATCTGATCGTGCCCGGCACGGTGACGGCGCGGATTCAAGAGGCGCAAAAAGTTCTGTTCCACGCGCTCTGCGAAATGGTCGAAGAGAAGCTGCCCAAGGCGTGACCAGGGGCGTCACGAATTGGCGTAGGCATTGCAAGCGTGGTAAATCAGGAAGGTATCCACTACGCTCCAGATCAGGGCGCCAAGCGCGGCGCAAATCAATCCCAATATCCGTTGCGGTTTCGCCGGATTCCAAAACTGCCGTTCCTTTTGGCGTGCCGAAAAGGATGCCCACAACGCCGCCAACGCGAACGGCACGCCAATCAGCGGCAGCAAACCCAGCAATCCCAGCGTCAGGCAGCGGAGGGAGCCTTTCATCATCTTAATCTTGGTGGCGGGGATGCTGTTCATCGGATCGGGGTGGCCGCGGCGGTCACCGTGTTGGTTGTCGGCGGATTCAGCCGTTTGTTTTGTTGATGCTCCAAAAATTTCACCTCGCGATGAAGTTGGTAAAGCGCGCGACTCTCCGCGGTGACGAGCATCATCATGATGGCCAGCAGCGCGATAAAAATGACCGTTGCCATTCCGCTTTCAGGTTTCTGATTGGATTGTGTGCGTGAAATCTTCATGGCTGCTTTGGCACGGCGGCGAAGGTGAAGAGCAGCGGTAAAAGGGTTTCCCGACGGTGTTCCTTCAGTTCTAGCTCCCACCGCCAGGCGGTTACGGGACCGCGCGCATCCGCCGCCATCTGCGACGCCTTTACTCGCGGCAACAGCAGTTGGGAAATGTTTGCGGCCGGGGATTCGCGCCGCAATTCGCCGGATGCAAAGCGATAAATAATTTCTTTCCCCGCTTCCGGAATCCGCACGACTTCGCCGGAGGTCGTCATCTCGACTGAAATCTTTCCGGTCGCTCCGCGCACGTCCGCGCGCCAGCGTTCGCCGGCGTGCAGGGCGGAGGCGATTTCATCCGTTGTCCCAATCAAGGCCCGCGTGTGATCCCAGGAGAAGTAAAATGCCGCGAAGCCTATCCCCAGCAGGATGGCGAACACGGCGATATAGACCATGCATTCAATCAGCATGATTCCCGCCGCCCGGCGCATTCTCGAAATGGGTTGCGGCCGTCTCATCTGAGCGTGGTTTCGCGGACGATGACGCCAAGGCCGTGTTTCCCGTCGAATTTCCATTCGAGGCGCAGGTAGTTTCCGGCTTTGGTCAGTTGAAAATGGCCCGGCGGCAATTGGGCGGCAGAAGCGGCGTGAACGGAATACGTTTGCGCCCCATCGGGCAGATCCCGGCCGGCCCCGGCGGCGAGAATCTCCATCTCGCCGTCCACGATTTCGTTGGCGACGCTCCGGGCGTACTCCATCTTCAAAACCTGTCGTTCGCGCGCGAAAGAATAGCCCAGCGGCACGATGGCCAGCGTGAGAATCGCCAGGCCGATGACCATATCCACCTCCAGAAAACCGCGGGTGCGTCGCCCTGGCAATGGCTTTGAAAGTCTTGGTTTCATTATAACTCCACCATGTGCCTCAAAATCATGACCAGCATGCCGAACATGCTGATGGCAATCAGGGCGACCACCAAACCGTTCAAGATAACCAATCCGCTGGTGAAGATTTGCATGGCGGCTTCCTCCTGCTGGAAGGACTTCGCGTCCAGCGCTTCATGCCAGCCGCGCAATGCGTTCAATAATCCACCGTGCGCGTGCGTGGCATTCGTGAGCCGCCAGTGAAATTCCCCGGTGTCGTCCATGGCGCGGACGGCGTCATCAAGCTTGACGCCTTTTTCCAGCGCGGCGATGACGTGCTGGGCGCGGCGGCGGCAGATCTCATTGGCGGTGGCGTCTGCCGCTAGTCGGATCGCCTCGGCTTCCGGCACCCCGCCGTCGAGTAGCACGGCCAGCATGGCGGAAAAGGTGCGCTGCAATTTCTTCTGCTTCCACGGCACGCGCCACGTGATCCAGTCCACGATCGGAACGCTGCGGAATTGAAACCAGCGGACTAGGCCCGGCCCACCGATGTAAATTGCCGCCACTGCCAGCAGCGCGAAAAATATCAGCATTTCAAAACCGACCAGTACATGCGAATCATTGAGGGCAAAGACAAATTGCGTGAACGGCCAAATCTGAAAGCCCATGCCGGCGGCCACGTCTTTGAACTTGGGAACGACGAAAGCCGACAGCAGGGCAATCAACCAGCAGGCGGCTGGCGCAAACACCAGAAGGATCGCCACCATGTAATGCGTTGTGCTGCGGACAGTGTCGGGCGCGACGCGTAGCACTTCGCGGCAGGCCGGCAGAACTTTTTTAAGGTCACCCAGTTTTTCGCCGGCGCGGAGAATGGCGTTCACCTGCGGTGGCAGAAAGCGGGGTTCTTTTTCCAGCGCCTCGCCTAGCCGCGAGCCGCCTTCGAGGTGCGCCGCCACCATGTAAAATCGGACCCCGATGGCGCGGTCATGATTTTCGGCGGCGGCCAGAATGGCAGGTTCCAACGGTTGCCCGCGTTGCAGAACAGTTTCTACCAGGTCGAGAAAAAATAATGAGCGGTCGCGCCGGCGCATTGGCAGCGAGAGCAAATAGTGGATGACCACCGAAAAGGCGCCACACGGTAGCAGGATAAAAACCCCGTACCAGAACAAGGCAATTAAAAATGATGGGAATTCAGTCATGTTATTCAATCCGATTAGTCTCCGCTTAAGTTGTTCACCATCTGAACAAATGGCAGAAACATGCTGATAACCAGAAATGCCTGCGATAAAACCACTGCGCCGAGAAATAATGAGGCAACCGGCAGGATTGAATACAGCGCCACCTCGGTGCGATAGATGGCGCGCGAATGGTAGATTTCCGCCGCGCGATTAAAGCCGGCGACCAGGTCTTCGCCCGCACTGGAAACTACCCAGACAAACAGGGGCGGAATCAGCCGGTTGCCGGCGGCGACTTCGGAGAACTTTGTGGTGCCGTCTGCCAGTTTTGCCTGCCACCGCTGCAAGTCGGCGGTCGCGGCCGTGCTGGTTTCGAGTTGTGCCACCAAGCCGATGGCGTCTGACAAAGTTACGCCGTTTTTCATCAGCAAGGTTAGTGATGACGCAATTCGCGAAACGGTGGCTTCCTTGAACGCGGGCAGCCGCCAGAGATATTTTCCGCGCAGTCCCGGCACAAAGACCACCGCCATCAGCAGCAGAAATAAAACTCCAAGTGCCACCGGAAATACCCAGATGGCTTGCAACGAGCCAAGCGCAAAAAGTGTGGCCCAAGGCAACATAGCACCTATCCCTGAAAAAACGGACATGAATGAAGGGCCGATCACGCAGGTCCACGCGTAAGCCAGCAGGAGCGAAATCAAAAAGGCGACGAACATCACAATCAGCGGATACGTCATCATGCTCTTCAGCCGCATCCAAACATTGTTTTGCCGCTGAAAATAATCCGCCAGCATCGTCAGCGCGCCCGGTAGGTCCCCGCTTTTGACGCCGACCAGAATCATGCGCTTGTAAAGTTCCGGCAACCGGCGCGGCGAGATCGCGTCGGCCATCGGCGTGCCTTTGGCAAGGTCGGCTTCGAGCGCCTGCAGTTCGGTGCGGAGCGAGCCGGCCTTCATTTCCTGGCACAGCCGCCGCAGCCCGCCTTCGAGCGGGATGCCGTCGCGCAGCATCGCCGCGAGCTGCTGGTTGAAGAATGCAAATTCGTCCGTTTTCATAAACCATTTGATTCGGTGGGGCGAGCGTCCTCGCGAGCCGAAGCTTTATCCAAACACGGCTGGTCAGGAGCCTCGCCCCACCCTGAATCGCCAATTTTTTTGTTCATAAGCCAAAAACCCGGTTGAATTCCTTCTCGTTCGTCACGCCCTGGTTCACCAGCAAACGCGCCGAGGCTTCAAGCGTTTGCCTTGGCGCTAACGCAGTTAGTTCGCGCCGGCGGATGTGCTCGCGCAAGATTTCATTCACTCGCAGCCATTCCACGAGCGGCACGCGGCCGTTGTAGCCGGTGCGCAGGCAGCTATCGCACCCCGCGCCGTCGCATGCGGAACAAACTTTGCGGACGAGCCGCTGGTTCAATACCAGTTCCACCGCGCTGGCCACCGCGGAATGGTCGGCGCACATCGCCAGCAGCCGCTCGAAAACGCCTTTGCACGAGCCGGCGTGCAGCGTGGAGATGACCAGGTGCCCGGTCAGCCCGGCGCGCACGGCGAGTTGCGCGGTGGCCTCGTCGCGAATCTCGCCCAGAATCAAAACCTGCGGATCTTGCCGTAGCAGATGCCGCGCGGCGCGGGCAAAATCCAGGCCGATGGCTTCGTTGATTTCCGTCTGCATCGTGCCGGGAACAATCTGCTCCACCGGATCTTCCACCGTGATGATGTGGCGTCCGCCGAGTTCAGCCAGCCGGCGCAGGCACGCGTAAATCGTCGTGGTTTTGCCGCTGCCGGCCGGGCCGGTGAGCAGCAGCAGGCCGGTGGTTTGGCGGAGAAACTTTTCCAGTTCGTCGTTCGCCGCGGCGGGCAAGGCCAGCTCGCCTAGTGATTTTGCGGTCTCGGGGTTGAACAGCCGCAGCACGATTTTTTCGCCGGTGACCGTGGGGTAAGTGGCGACGCGGATATCGTTTTTGCTTTTGAGTTCGTCGTGCGGAATGCGGCCGTCCTGCGGCAGCGTTTCCTGATACGTTTTCATCCGCGCGAGAAATTTAATGCGGCCAAAAACGCGCTCGGCCACGTCGGCGGATATTTCTGCTCCCGGCGTGATGACGCCGTCCAGCCGGAAGGACACTTCCGCCGTCCGGCCGCGCATTTGCAAATGGATATCGCTCGCCCCGGCCCGTTCGGCCTGCTGTACCAGTTGCTCCAGGATTTTCGGCGCGGACGGTTCCGCCTTTTTTTCACCGCGCCCGGCCTGGTCAAACGTTGGATTCATAAATATGCGCCCCCTTCATTCCTTCTCGGCCACGAGATAATGCAGGCCGTGTTCATCGGCCATTAGGACCCGGAGCTGGCCGGGCAGAGCCGTCAGGTGTTGCCGCACAAATTGTTCCTGCTGAAAAATGGCGCCGGAAGCCGCCTTCAACGGCTGGCTCAAAATCACCAAGCCGACCAGCCCGCTGGCGAAACCGGTGCCGACCTTCCAGGCAAGTTGCGGCAGCCAGCCTGCCCGGACCCCGGGTTGCGACAATCTTCGGGACAATTGCCAGCTCACTTGCGCTGGAAAATCATTCCAATATTCCTCCGTTCGCTTTGGTAGCGATACTTGTTTCAGTTTGGCCTCCAGCTCCAAGTCATTCATCGCGCGCCTCCATTGTTTGAAAGCCATCCTTTAAGTTTTCGCCGGGCGGCAAACACGCGCCACGAGACCGTGGTTTCCGAGCAGCCCAACACTTGCGCGGCCTCGGCGTGGTTCAAGCCGTCGTAGACTGTCAGCACAATCGCCGCGCGCTGTTTGGCCGGCAGTTTCAGCAGGGCAGATTGCACCTGCTGGCACGCGCCATTTTCCGCCGCTGAATTTTCCCCGTTGCTCTGCTGGATGGAAAATTCCTCCGTACAGTTCGTCTGCATTTGAAATCGACGCGCCTCGCTTTGTTTCCAGTTCAGGCAGGTGTTGACCGCGATTCGATAAAGCCAGGTGGAAAACTTCGCCGTGCCGCGAAATGCGCCGATCTGCTCATAGGCTCGGATGAACGTCTCCTGCGCCAGATCCTCGGCGTCGGCCGGTGATCCGGTCATCCGGAATGTCAGCGAATGAATCATGCGTTGATGATTGCGAACCAGTTCTTCAAAGGCCGCCGGGCTGCCCTTTTGAGTTTGCCCCACCAGTTCTGCGTCGGCGTCGGCCATGCGGCTTGGTTTTACAGGTTCTGACAAACCCGGAGCCGGAATCCTTTGAATTATTTTTCCACCCGGCAACAAAACTTCCCCGCCGACAAGCCCGCCTTCTCGATTGGGAAAGGCGAAAGCGGTCATGGGTAACAATTATTAACCACGAAACACATCAAACACTTGAATAGGATCACTGAATGAAAGCCGGATTTTGAATCCGGTTTTATTTCGTGTGGTTCGTGTATTTCGTGGTTGCATTAGAAATAGTCCGGTTCGTTGCCTGCTTTCCACTTGATGTTGCAGCCGATGCTTGCGACCTGGAATTCCGAGGTGCTTTTTCCGGCGAGCACCGCGTCAAGCGCGGCCCGCAGATCCTTGCCTGTGACCGGTATGCCGTTGCCGGGCCGGCTGGCGTCGAACTGGCCGCGGTAAACCAGCCGGCGGCCGCGATCAAACAGGAAAATATCCGGCGTGCAGGCGGCGCGATAGGCTTTGGCCACGGCCTGCGTCTCGTCGTAAAGATAGGGGAAAATGTAACCGGCCGCCTGCGCTTCTTCCTTCATCCGGGCCGGGCTGTCGGCGGGATGACTTTTCACGTCGTTAGAGTTGATGCCCGCGATGCCGACGCCGCGCGGCGTGTAGTCGAGTGCCAATTGCGCGAGGGCGGCGCGGATGTGGATGACGTAGGGACAATGGTTGCACATGAAAATCACCACCAGCGCGCTCTGATTCTTGAAGTCGGCCAGCGTGTAGGTTTTCCCGTTGGTGTCCGGCAGATGAAAATCCGGGGCGGTCGTGCCGAGCGGCAGCATCGTGGAGGGTGTCAGTGCCATGCGCAGAATGTGACGCCATTCGAAAAAATCATCAAGTTGTTAAATCCGGTCGAGAAGCTATCCCGGGTGTTTATGTGTAAAATCCGTGGTTAATGAATCTTGTCCAATCGGAGCAACCAAATGGTGCGTCTGGTTGATCACGCGACGGGGTGTCGCCGAGGCGCAGGAAAGCCACGGCATCCTTCCAACTCGGTCGGCGTTCACGGCGACCGTGGTATGTAAAAAAGCTCGTAAATCGCAAATCGTAAATCGTAAATTAGTGCGGATGTCCAAGAACCTTGTTTATTTCGATCTGGAAACCCAGAAGTCCGCCGAGGAGGTCGGCGGCTGGGGCAATATCTCCAAGATGGGCATGAGCGTGGGCGTGACCTACAGCACGGCGCGCGGCGAATATAAGATCTACGGGGAGCCGCAGGTGAATGATTTGATCGCCGAGCTGCAGCGCGCCGACCTCGTGGTCGGGTTCAACAACCTGCGGTTCGATTACGAAGTGCTGCACGGATATTCCGCGCTGGACCTCACGCAGCTTCCCACGCTCGATATGTTGGTGGTGCTAAACGAAAAGCTGGGTCACCGGTTGTCGCTGGATTCCATCGCAACGGCGACGTTCGGCGTGGAGAAAACGGCGGAAGGCTTGCAGGCCATCGACTGGTTCAAGCAGGGCAAACTCGCGGAAATCGCCGAGTATTGCTGCTACGACGTGAAAATCACCAAGCTGGTCCACGAATACGGCGCGCGCCAGAAACAACTGCATTACACCAACCGCTTCGGCAAAAAACTCACCGTGCCGGTGAACTGGTAACGCGTTTTATAAACCATGATACACCCGAAACACGGAAAAAATCACCTTCGATATTCCCGTTTGGATTTATAATATAAACTGGTTCCGGGTTAGATTTCGTGTGTTTGGTGTATTTCGTGGTTAAAGGCCTTTCAATTCCAGCACCGCGGCGTGCAGTTGCTTAGCCAGCACTTTCCGGTCGTCCGTCGTGCGGTTGAATTGCCCAAACCGCACCGTGGCGCGAACGCGGCGTTTGCCCAGCAGGTTTAGTAAATGCGGGAAAAACGAGTGGTCGCCCCAGTAACAAACCTCCGTTTTCGCGTCGCCGTCGTCCAGATTGTAATGCAAGCACGCCAGGGAGATAGTGTAACCGCCCCGCAGGGCCGGTTCCAGCAGCGAAGCGCGGAAGGGCAAAACTGTCTCGCCGTTCGAGCTGGTGCCTTCCGGAAAAACCACCACTAGTGCGCCGTCCGCCAGCGCCGTTTCAATTTCGCGGTTCACCTCGCCGACTTGCAGGCGGCGTTCGCGTTGGATGAAAATGGTCCCCCCCATTTTGGCCAGCAGACCGAAAACCGGCCAGTGCCGCACCTCGGCTTTGGAAACAAATACTGCCGGCATGATGGAGCTGATCACCACGATGTCGAGGTAGCTCAGATGGTTGGAAACGAGCAGGCCGCTTTTCGGAATCTCGCCGCTAACCCTGACGGTGCCACCAAAGATTTTTAAATGCGCGCGGGCAGCGCGGTGCATCCACCCGGCGCGGGCGGTGCGCAGGTTGTCCGGTGAGCTTAGAATGACATCGAAGAGGTAATCGAAAATGGCGGCGGTGATTTTGACCGCCAACCAGACCAGTCTTCCCGCCGTGCGGAGCATCATGCGTGGATTTCAAACGCGAATCGCCGCCGGGTCAACCGAGAAATCGTTCCCTCGCACTGGCTGGCATCGCGTCCAGATCGAGCAGCGTGAGGAAATCAATCGTCTGGAACTGGCGGTCCAGCGCCGGCGCGCCGCAGATTTTTGCCCCGACGGATAGATAAGCCCGCAGCAGTTTGGGGATGTTAACCTCCTCGTCCGATAACCGGTCGAGCGGACATTCGTACGCCGGGGTGGGTCGGGTGCGCCAGGGCAAATCGGCCAGGAATTTTTTGCGGCAGAGTCCTGAGTAGGCCGACGCCCCCACCGCCGCATCTAGGGACGATAGCGAACTGCATCCGATGAGGTAGCGTGCGCCGCGCTCCTTTGCGTAGTCAGCGATGCCTTTCCACAGGAGTCCCAGCACGACCAAATTCCGGTGCTGACGGTGGACGCACGCCCGGCCTAGTTCAATGATCTCATTTCGCATCGGCTCGAAGGGGGTAAAGTCAAATTCCTGCGCGGAATAGTAGCCGAGGTTTTGCGCCGCCGTCCTGCCCGTCTGCAGCCGATAGGTGCCGACAATCTGCTGGGTGGCCTGATATTCGACGAGCAGGTGGTCGCAGACCTGGTCGAATGGATCGGCGTCGAGACCGGTCGCGTAGGACTGCGCCAAGCCTTCATTCAGTTCCAAATTAAAGACTTGGAAGCGCAATGCCTGCGCCGCCTGGATTTCAGCCGCGTTGCGCGCGCGCCGGACGGCATATTGCTCTGAGGTGCCGACCAGCAAGCGGATGGATTCAGGTGTCTGATTCATGGTTTCACTCTGGCAAAGCCAGGTGGCAACCGTATGACGTTTACGTTACTTTTTGGCGGCGCGCGGCAAGGAATTTTTCAACGTATTTGCCCAGCAGGTCCGCCTCCAGATTCACGGCATCGCCCACCTTCCGTTCACGTAACACCGTCACCTCGAACGTGTGCGGTATGATCCAGATGCGGAAACTTTTTTTCTGTACGCTCGCGACCGTCAGGCTGATGCCGTCCACCGCCACCGAGCCCTTGAAAACCAGGTAGCGCATCACGTCCGCTTGCGCGGCGATGTCCAGCACGTGATCCTTGCCCGCGCGCTCCCAGCGGATGATCTTGCCCAGGCCGTCCACGTGGCCGGTCACAAAATGCCCGCCCAATTCGCCGTTGGCGCGGAGCGAACGCTCCAGATTGACCAGCGAACCGATCTTGCCGAATTGAAAATTGGTGCGCCGCCAGCTCTCCTGCAACAGGTCGAACTGAATCAGCTTGGATTTCCCGCGCGCCGTAACTTTAACCGCCGTCAGGCAGCAGCCGTTTACAGCCACGCTGTCGCCGACCTTCACGCCGCGCCCGCAGACCACCGCGCGCACGGTCATTTCAATGGATTTTTTTGTCGGCGTGATTTTTTCAATGACGCCCGCTTCTTCGACAATGCCGGTGAACATAAGTAAACATGTTGGAGGTTGCCGGTTGCCAGTTACAAGTTGAAAAACCCGCAACTTTCACCCTGGGTGAATCCGGACCCTTTTCTTAACGCCTTGTATCGGCGGTTTATAACCGCCGATAGATTGAAGTTTAAAGATGATCCGGTGTTCACCGGGCGCCGCTATATGACGTTTCCAGACATTTCTTCAAAAATTGAACACTTTAACGATTCAACGATTCAACGATTCAACGATTCAACGATTCAACGATTCAACGATTCAACGATTCAACGATTCAACGATTCAACGGGCCACCACGCCCGCCGTCAGCAACAAATCCCCGCCCAGCCTGCGCCATTCGACTTCGCGGAGTAGAAGCACCTCCGCCAAATTCTTTGCGCCGTCTCCCGCAACCGCCTTGCGCGCGTCCTGCCCGCCCAGAATCTTCGGTGCGTAAAAGAAAGCCACGCGCTGCGCGAAACCACCCATCAAAAATGACGCGTTTACTTCCCCGCCGCCCTCGACCAGCAGGCTGGTCACGTTTTCCGCACCCAGTCGTTCCAGCAGCCAGCCCAAATCGATTGCGGCTCGCGAATTGCGGCTTGAGGATCGCTGGAGCGGCGCCACCAGCACGTTGATTCTTTTCGCTAGCGCGGCCACGCGTTTTTTGGGTGCGTGCCGGCTGACCACCACCGTCGTTAATGCCGAAAATTCATCGCTTACAATTTTTGCCTCCAGCGGGGTCCGTGCCATTGAATCCAAAATAATACGCCGGATCGCTTTTCCCATCTTCCATTTTCCATCTGCCATCTTCGCCCTCGCCGTTAACGACGGATCATCCGCCATAATCGTGTTCACGCCGACGAGAATCGCATCGTTGCCTTGGCGCAGTTTCCTCCCGTGCGCGCGGGCTATTTCGCCGGTGATCCATTTGGATTCACCGCTCGCCGTGGCGATCTTTCCATCCAGCGTCATCGCGGCTTTCACTGTCACCAGCGGTGTGCGGCGGACGATCCAATGATTAAAGGCCTCGTTCAGTTTTGTGCATTCGGCTTGCAACACCCCTTGGACGACCTCAATTCCCGCGCGCTTCAAAATCCTGAAGCCCTTGCCCGCATGGCTCGGATTCGGGTCGGTGGCACCCGTGACCACGCGCCGGATGCCGGCGGCGATGATGGCGTCCGTGCACGGCGGCGTGCGCCCCTGGGTGCAGCACGGTTCCAGCGTGACGTAAAGCGTCGCGCCGCGCGGCTCGTGGCCGCCTTTCTGCGCGTCCCGCAGCGCCTCGATTTCCGCGTGCGGCCTACCTGCGCGCCGGTGCCAGCCGCGCCCGATGATTTTGCCACCCTTGACCAACACCGCGCCCACCATCGGGTTTGGCGAAGTCGCGCCGTAACCACGTCGGGCGAAGCGGAGGGCGAACCGCATGAATTGAGCGTCAGACATCGCCTCGCATCGTAACCGCAGATCGTAAAAATGCCAAAAAGATTGAAAGCCCCGGAATCAATTTACGTGCCTAACCCTCGATCGGGAGTCTTTTCCCGGAGGGACGAGTCCCCGATTACTCGAATTGCCCTTTCCCGCCTTCCGCATTTCAAATCTGTGTGCATCCATGTCCATTTGTGGTTTCTCCCTGCCGTGGCGTTGAATTCCCGACTCCGTGGTTCCCACTCAGTTTTAAGTCTCCTGTTGCCGGACAAGAAACCGAAAAAATTTATTGTTGCCATAAAATGTCTTCCATATATTATATACATATACAGGTCGTTCGCGCATCCTGGCCGCCTGCTTTCCGCCGCAATTGTTCTTTGGCATATCTGATTTTATTTGCGGCTTTCCCATGCCTTTGGCTAGTCGTCGCTCCCTCTCCGGCCCGCGATCGCGGGAGGGAGAGGGTGGGCATCGGCTGGGTGAGGTAGGGTTGACGTTTGGTGATGGCACCAGTTGACTTGGGGAATATGTGAAATTCCGGTCATAGTTGGAGTTCAAGCATCAGCTTGTGCCCTATTCCAATCCCGTTCGCAATCACAGCTCAGACTGGTTCCGTGAAACTTTACCTCTCAAAACTTTTTTTTGGTAAAGAAAAGGTAAAGTTCCGGATGCTCTATCAACCACTTACAAAAGTTGACCCGCTACTTGGTAAAGTTTTCGTAAAGTCCGATGACGCGTCGAATTTTGGCCTCATCTCGCGTCAACGACGAAGTTGTATTCATATTCAGGCTAGTACCCGAGTGTGTCAATATGGCTCAAATAAATCCCTGAAGACGCCCCCCCCCAAAACCACGAAAAATTCACAGCTTTTTGGTCCAGAAAAGTTCCCGTTTTGAAAACTCTATCAAGCCCTTACGAAAGTTGACCTACTTTAGCGGCAAACTCAACCCATCAACCCTTTAACTCTTCAACGCACTTTGGTCCGCCCTGATTTCAGTGTCAAGAATAGCTCGAGCTGCAGCCAATCAATTGCTGGGAATGTGCGGGCGATTCGTTAACCACAGCACTACTATAACAGCCAGCATCATCATTCCTCCGATAAAGAGGGTGAAAAACCGGATTTGCCTTTGGTGCGTCGTTGGCCTTCGTTTACGCCTCACGCCCTAAGTTATTGCCAGCGAACATTTCCTGCAAATTTTTATTAAACCAGGTAATGCCACAAAAGTGGGGCGATGGTCAGGGCCGGCAGAAAATTTGCCAGCTCCACACGGCGGACTTCCAGTACGACCAGTGCCGTCGCGCAAATTATCAGTCCGGCGGCGGCATTGACGGCGGGAAGCAGGTGGTGCGCTTCCAGCCAGGGCAGGGCAAACGCATGGACGGCGGTGGCCAAGCCGTTGAACCAGAGAAAAACCGGCACGGCCGCTAGCGCCATCGGCCAGCGGAACATTTTTACAAAACTCGCCGTGGCCAGCCCGTCCATGACCGCCTTCAGCGCGAGTGGGAAAAAATAGCCTGTCAATCCGTCCGTCACCGCGCCGAGAATTCCCAGCGGCGCGGCGCAAAACAAAATCATGGCGGCAATAAAACCGGCGGCGGGCCGGCCTGTTTCCGATTCGCCCGTGGCCAGCAGCGCCGCCGCGTGGCGGCCGAGGCGGTTGGAAAATCTCTGTAGGCCGAGAATTTTACCCAGCAGGCTGCCAAGTACCACGGCGAGGCCGGTGAGAAAGAGCTGTTTCAGGACGGAGGTAAAATTGCCGGCGACATTCAGCCAGACCAGTTGCAAACCGCAAAAGGCGATCAATGCCCCCAGCGCGGTTTTCATCTGGCTTTGCGTGCGGGGGGACAGCGGGTTGCGTCCCGCCAGACCGAGAAGTGCACCCAGCAGGATGCCGAGGGCGTTGAGAAATGCGCCAATCACGCGCCCGATTGTGCCGCTCCCGAAGCTCATTGCAAACGAAGAAAAGTTTCCTTTCAACCCTAAGGCGTCCTAAAATCTGCGCCGCCAACATGTCCGCCGCCAAACCAACCTCGCCGTGGAGCTGGATCCCGACGCTCTATTTTGCCGAAGGCTTCCCCAACGCTCTGGTGGCGACCGTGTCGGTGATGCTTTACAACGACCTCGGCGTCTCTAACCGGGCGACGGCGTTTCTGACCAGCCTGCTGTATCTGCCGTGGGTCATCAAACCGCTGTGGAGTCCGGCGGTGGATGTGCTCAAGACGCGACGTTTATGGATTTGGGTCATGCAACTGCTCATCGGCGCCGGGTTGGTGTGCGTGGCCTTGATGATTCCCGTGCCGCACGGGGTCCAGTGGACGATCGTTTTTTTTGTGTTGCTGGCGTTCAGTTCCGCAACCCATGACATCGCGGCGGACGGGTTTTATATGCTGGCGCCGACGGAGCGCGAGCAGTCCTTTTTTGTCGGCTGGCGAGGAATTTTTTTTAATGCCGGGAAAATCGCCGCGCAAGGCGGCTTGGTGTTCCTCGTCGGCCGGCTATCAAAAAGGACCGGCGATCCGGCGTTTGCCTGGTCCGTTGGGTTTGCGGTGGCGGCGGGAATTTTTTTATGCCTGGGAGTTTATCATCGTTTCATTTTACCCAGGCCGGCGGCGGACCGGCCGAAAATCCTGGCGGCCACGGGAAAATTCTCCGGCGAATTTTTCAAGACCTTCGCCGCCTTTTTCCAAAAGCCGGGCATTGTGCCGATGCTGCTTTTTGTGCTGCTTTACCGGCTGGGCGAGGCGCAATTATTGAAGATCGTCCCGATTTTTCTGCATGCGCCGCTGGCCGCGGGCGGCCTCGGGTTGGCCACGGAAAAGATCGGCGTCATTTACGGCACGGTCGGCGTCATTGCGTTTATGCTGGGCGCGTTGCTCGGCGGCTGGGTGGTTTCCCGGCACGGACTGAAATTCTGGCTTTGGCCGATGCTGCTGGCGATCCATCTGCCGGACGCGGTATTTATCTGGCTGGCGGCGACGCAGCCGGAAAATCTCTTCGCCATCGGCGCGGGCGTCGCCGTCGAGCAGTTCGGCTACGGCTTCGGCTTCACGGCGTTTATGCTTTACCTGATTCGGATCGCGCGGGGCCCGCACGCGACGGCCCACTACGCGCTGTGCACCGGCTTCATGGCGCTGGGCATGATGCTGCCGGGCATGTGGAGCGGTTGGTTGCAGGAACGGCTCGGCTACCAGCTTTTTTTCATCTGGGTCATCCTGGCGACCATTCCTAGTTTTCTGGTTGCGGCGAAAATACCGCTGGAGCCGGAGTTCGGTCGCAAAGCCTCCAATGACTGAAAACCTGAAATCATCCCTCCGTTTTCCCGTTTGGGCGCAATGGCTGATGTTTGGCCTGTGCCTGCTCCCGCCGCTGGCGCTGGCGGTTTTGCTCCGGCGGAACGCGGTGAACGTTCCCTACTGGGACGAGTGGGACGACGACCTCGCCGGAATTTTTCTGAAGTGGCACGCCGGCACTTTGAGTTTCGGCGACTTCTGGGCGCAGCACACCGAAAGCCGGCTGGTCCTGCCCCGCCTGATTTTTTTGCTGCTGGGAAATCTGTCGCACTGGAATCTGTGCTGGGAAATGGCGGCCACGTTTCTGCTGGTGTGCGGCGCGGCCGCGGCTGTCGGCTGGTTGGGACGAAAAACCATGGTGGAATGGCCCGGGGTCGCGTGGCTGGCGTGCTTTATCGCGAGCCTGCTGTTGTTTTCGCCGGCACAATCTCAGGCTTGGCTTTGGGGGTTGGAGATGATCCTTTATCTGCCGCTGGTCTTCATCCTCGCCAGCCTGTTGGTGCTGCGGACCACTTTGGCGTGGCCGGCCAAAGTGGTTTTCTGCGCGGTCATGGCCACGGCCAGCACCTATTCTTTCAGCAACGGTTTGCTCGTCTGGCTGGCTTTGTTCCCAATTCTGTTTCTATCCGAAGGCTGGGCCGGGCTGCGGCAGAAATGCCGCGCCGCGCTGCTCTGGCTGTTCGCTTTTTTGGCCAACGCGGGATTTTATTTTCAGGATTATCAATTCCCAGCCACGCCGGGATTGTGGCGGGTGTTGTGCGCGGATCCGCTGCTTGTGGTTGAATATTTGTTCGCGTTTCTCGGTGGTCCGCTGGCGGATCAAAACCGCGGGAGCGAAGTAACGATCGCCATCGTCATCGGCGGCGTTCAGTTCAGCCTGTTCGTCGCCCTGGTCGTGACCGCGTTCCGCTGGCGGAAATATCCCGCTTTGATGAGCCGCCTCTGGCCCTGGCTGACGCTCGGCGGCTACGCCGTGTTAAGTGCGCTGCTGGCCACCGCCGGCCGCGCGGCCTTCGGTCCGGCCCAGGCGCTGGCCCCGCGCTATGGAATTTTCGGCCTTTGCCTGGCCGTGGCGTTGGTTTATCTCGTGCCGATTTTGGCGATTTACCGGCCGTCACCGGTGAACCCACCTCGACCGGTTGGCCTCAAAATCCGCTTGGCTTTGGCGGCGCTGGGTGCGGTGGTCATTGGCCTGTACGCGCTGGCGTTGCCGTCGGCGCTGGTGAATCTGAAAGTGTTCAGCCTGGATTTGCGCCACGCCAAAGCCTGCCTGAAATTCCTGGATGCGCTCCCGCCGCAACCCGCGACGGCGACTTTTCTGTGTCCGGATTACGCTCGCGTCAAACGCATGGCGGACGCGCTCGATCACGCCGGCGTGTGGAATTATTCCCTGCTTCAGTCGCGCCGGCTCGCCGATTTCAAATCGGATCCGGCGCCCGCCAGTCAATCCGGCGGCATCGAAAACAGCTTGGTGTCCGGCGCCAATCTGGTCATTTCCGGCTGGGCGCTCGCGCCGAATCACCGCGCGCCGGCGGATTGCGTTTTGTTCACCTGCGAAGGGGCGGGCGTTGAGTCGCGGATTTTTGCGCTGATGGATCAGCGGTTGGTGCGGGCCGACCTGGTGAAACAATTTCAGGATCAAAACTTTCTGCTGGCCGGCTGGCAGAAATCCTGTCCGCTCGCCGACCTGCCCAAAGTCGTGCTCACGGTGAAGGCCTGGAGCTTTGACGCGGAAACGGACCGGCTCACGCGGCTGGCCGGCGAGGCGCGGTTGGACAACCGGTGAAAAGAATTGCTTTGAGCGCACCGTGAGCGACAGAATCCAATCACCACAGATGAAACTGAACCGCTTGCTCCTATTGCTGGTCGCCCTATCCCCGGCCCTGACCGTTCGCGCCGACCTCGCGTCGATCTTCACCAATGCCGCGCCCGCCGTCGCGCTGGCGGATCGGCCGAGCCTCATCGTGATCCAATGTCACGGGCTCGCGCGCGGCGACTTGAGCTGCTACGGCCAGACGAATTTTCAGACGCCCAACCTTGACCAACTGGCGGCGGAGGGTGTCCGTTTCAATCGTTACACCGGCGGCGCGGACAGCGCGGCGACCACGGCCGAGCTGCTCGCCGAGAAAAATCTCGCGGCGGCTGGCGAGCCGAATCTCGCCCAACGGCTCCAGCTAGCCGGCTATCACACCGGCCTCATCGGCGAATGGAGTCTCGGCAGCCAGCCCTGGACGCGCGGCTTCAACGAGTTCGCCGGTTTTCTGGACGATGCCGAGGCGCAGGATTATTTTCCCGGGACCCTGTGGCGCTATGCACCCGGCGGCATCATTGACCCCGTCAGCAGCCGCGTGTCTGATTTCGCCGGCCGCGAGACGCTTTACCCTAATTCCGGCGGCAAGAAGGGTCAGTACCTGCCCGAACTGTTCGTTAATGCGATGAACAACTTCGTGCGCGTCAACCGGCCGGATGCGGCCAATCATCACCGCCCGTTTTTTCTGCTGGTGAACTTTCCTTCACCGCGCACCGCCACCACCGGTTTGGATGTTTTTCCCGTGCCGAGCGACGCGCCGTTCACGGATGAAACCTGGCCGGCGGCCGCGAAAAACCGCGCCGCGCTCGTCACTCGGGTTGACAACGGTATCGGGCGACTGTTCGAGCAGTTGAAAAAACTCCGGCTGACCAACAACCTCGCCATCGTTTTCACCGCCAGCTCGGCGCCGGAAAAGTTTGCGGATCCGAACCTCAACTTCCTGCTGCCCGCCGGGGATTTCCGCGACCCGAAGCATTCCCGGCCGACGCCCCTGCCGATGATCGTCTATTGGCCGGGAAAGGCTCCGTCCGGACGGGTCAGCCAGATACCCTGGAGTGCGGTTGATTTTACGCCAACCGCGTTGGATATGGCGCAAGTGAAACCGACGGCCGGCCTGGCCGGGATTTCCATTTTACCGAACCTGTTCGGGGAGCCGGGGACGAACACGCCGGCTTTGCCGGACCGTTTGGATATCCCGTAATGCGTCCTTAGCGGGCCGGCGCGCTGGACGGCAGCGGCGAGAAGTCGCGCTGTTCCTCCACTTTTTTCGCGGCGAGGGCCACCCACAAAACCGCCAGCGCGAAAAACACCACAATCGCCGCCGCCGCCAACCACGGCCACAGGTATTTTCGTTTTGGGGAAGGGTTGTCCGACTCGCTCATTTGATTCCTAATCTTAATAGTATCCTAATCTTAATCCGTCCCGGAAGCGATTAAGATTAGGATTACGCTTACGGATGCCCGACAAAACTCGACCGTTGCCGATTTTGCGGTAGATTGCTGCTCGTTTCATGCCCGAGACTGATAGCCAGGAAGACCCCACGCTCACGCCGACGCTCCCCGCCGCCGGCCGGCAAACCTACGCCGTTTTTCGCAACGCCGACTTCGTGCGCTACCTCATCGCGCGGTTCATTGCGGCGCTCGGGATGCAGATGATGATCACCGCGCTGGACTGGGAGCTTTACAAACGCGCGCACTCCGGCCTCGCGCTCGGCTTCGTGGGGCTGTCGCTCATGGTGCCGATGATCCTGTGCACGCTGCCGGCGGGACAGGTAGCCGACCGTTTCAACCGGAAAAAAATCATCCTCGGCTCCACGCTCATGCTGGGTCTGGCGAGCCTCGGCCTGACGCTGACCTCCGCGTTCATCCCGCTCAACCAGAACATCGCGACGTTCCAGTTGTTCGCTTACTCGCTGCTGGTGGTCGTCGGCGTGGGGCGGACGTTTCTGTGGCCCGCCAGCGCGGCGTTTGTGACTGCACTCGTCTCGCGCGAGGAATTGCCCCGCGCCATCACCTTCAACAGCGGCGCCTTCCAGCTTTCCTGCGTGCTCGGGCCGTCGGCGGCGGGCGTGATCATCTGGCTCACCGGCGATGCGTGGCTGGTCTATGCCGTCAACGTGGTCTTTGCCATGGTCGCCCTGGCGCTTATCGCCGGCGTGAAACACGTGCACAAAATCCCGCCGCGCGAACCCGTCTCGCTCAAGAGTCTGATCACCGGGTTCCATTTTGTTTACCAGAACAAGATCATCCTCGGCACCATCACGCTGGACATGTTTGCCGTGCTGTTGGGCGGCGCGGTGACGCTGCTGCCCATCTTCGCGCAGGACATTATCCCCCTGCACGGCGGGGCGGAAGGCGTGGGCCTTGGCCTGCTGCGCGCGGCGATTCCCGTGGGCGCGATTTTCTGCGTGTTTTACCTCGCGCACCGGCCGCCGCTGCAAAAGGCCGGCCGCACCATGCTCCTGTGCGTGGCCATCTTCGGCGCGTCGACGGTCCTGTTCGGCCTGGCCAACCGCCAATGCCTCGGCCACTGGCTGCCGGCGGCGGATGGCGCGTGGTTCTGGGTGGCGTTCGGGCTGATGGCGCTGTGCGGGGCGGTGGACAACGTGAGCGTGGTGGTGCGCGCCACGCTGGTGCAGATCCTGACGCCGGACGACAAGCGCGGGCGCGTATCGGCGGTGAACAGCCTGTTCATCGGCACCTCCAACGAGCTGGGCGGCGCGGAATCCGGCTTCACCGCGCAATTGTTCGGGCCGGTGCTGCACCACGTCCACGAAACCGCCGGGCCGGTCTATGCGCAGGCCATGGCCACTGGCGCGATCTTGTCCGTGGTGGTGGGCGGGTTTGGGACGCTGGTGGTGGTGCTGGTGGTGGCCTGGCTCTGGCCGGAAATCCGGCGCTACGGCAAACTGTCGTAAAACTGAAACGCAATCATTCCCCATCCCCGGCGGCAGTCACCGGGCGGGTACACCAGGTTGATATATTAAAAATTTCTTCTGGTCTTCCGGGTTGGCGAAGACCAACTCCTCCGAATGCGGGCCGGTGCGGATCAGGACCGCCGGCCAGTCCGCGAGCAACGCCAGCAGCTCATCGTCGTTGATCACGCGGTAGCCGCCGCCGACCGTGGCCACCTCAATGACGGCCGGGAGATTCGAGACCAATCCGGCCGCAGTGAAACTCCGGGTGCCGACCAGCTCGCCAGCCGGCAGGGGTATCGTGCGGACCAGTTCATAATTTTGCTTCACAATATTTTTGGCCAGCGGCGGGGAACCGGCCGTGGGTTTTGAAATTTGCCGGGCCACCACGAACAACAGCAGCATCAACGCTAATACTCTGGTCGCCTGCCGCGCCTGCCGGAAATGGCGCCGCCGCCGCGCCAGACGCAAAGTCTCCGCCAGCAGCGCCACGCGGAAATCCGACGGTGACGCCTCGGCCAGCACCTCGGCCAGCAGATTTGGGTTGTCACTCGGTCTGTTCATTTTTCAAATCGGTCAGCACCGCGTCCTTCAGTTTGCGGCGGACGCGGGAAAGCTTCGACTCCACTGCCTTTTCCGTGGTCTGCTGCCCGTCGGCGATCTCGCGGACGGACTGGCGAAAAATATATTTCTGCTCGACCAGTTGCCGCTCGTCGGCCGGCAGCCCGGTCAGTTGGCTTTCCAGCAAGGCGCACAACTGCGCGTCCGCCGCGCCGTTATCCAGCGGCGACGGCCCCGTTTCCTGGTGCCGCGTGAACCGTTCCAGAAAGGCGAAATACCGCCGCCGTTTCCGCGATTCATCCGCCAGCGCGCTGCGGGCCAGCACCGTGAGCCAGCCCCAGAACGCGCCCTCCGTGGCGAACGGCTTCACATGGCGCACCACGCGGAGGAGCGCCAGTTGCAACGCCTCGCGCGCCGCCTCCTCGTTGCCGCCGGTGACCACGAGCAGGTAGCGCAGCAGCCGGTCAAAATAGGCGTCGTAAAAAGCGCGCCAGGCCAGCTCGTCGCCCGCCGCCAGCGCGCGGGTCAGTGCTTCAATCTGGTGGGGCGAGCGTCCTCGCGAGCCTTCTTCAATTAGTCCGCCCTTGGTTGCCGCGGCTCGCGAGGACCCTCGCCCCACCGGCAGTTCCGGCGATGCTTCCGCCGTCCCGGAACGCGGGCTGAAGGTTTGAGTGTTCTCGTCCAAGCAGGCGCATTTACCAACGAATGAAATTTATTTGCCAGTCTTTTCTGCGGCCGTGGCGTTTGTAGATGAATTCTGCGAGTTGATTTTCGTTTTCAACTCATCAATTTGGCCCTGCAAACCTTGTATATATTTCCAGTACGAAACACCCTCCGCAGCTGTTACGTTGGAAAGTGGAAGCGTTTTCAACACGTCAGCAATCGTTTTCAGTTTATCAGGCTCACCGTAGGCGATCAGCAATTTGGTTTCCTTGTGATAATTCAAATCCGGCGTCGGCGTGATGCCAGCCATTTTCCAGCCGGTTTGAATGGCCGTGGTGATGTCATCCACCGTGAAGCCGCGATCCAGATACGGCGACAGCGAATAAAACTGGCAGCTTTTTTCCACAGGTCCAGGTGTTGGTGCTTTTTTGACGGTAAAAAACCAGACGGTATTGTCGGAAGTCACTTGACCATCTGCTTTCGTGAACCCAAAGCTTGTTTCAAATGTTGAATAGTTTTGGTTGTAGTTTCTTAGATACACCGTCCTGAAACTGCCGACCCGCATGGTATCTGACAACATTGGAAACGTCACTTCGTTCAGCTTGAGCGGTGGCAGTTTCGTGGCGGCATCTTCATCGGCAACAATCACGTTCAGCGACTTACCCGTCGCTTTTTCAATCGCGGCAACCAGTTCCCTGGGCGTGCCGCCGGGAAAATTCAGGCTAAAGCGTGTCAGCTTGGTGGCTTTGGTCCAGGCACTAAAAGTCCACAGGGAGGTATCCGTTGGGGGATTGTCCTGGGTGGTAAAGCCGTATTGGCTGATTACGTCATTGTCTGAATATTTCTTGCTGTTTTCGGAAATGGCCTGGAACAGTTTGGCAACATCCATCTCGCTCACCTTGATGGGTGGCAGTTTAGTGTTAGCCACCTCGTCGCCAACAATCACATTGAGTGGCTTGGTCGTCGCCTTCTCGATCGCGGCGACCAGTTCCTTGGGCGTGCCACCAGGAAAATCGAGGTTGAACTTGGTTAACGCTGGTGCACTTCCGGCGGGTTGATATTGCGCATTTCTTGTTATGGCAGCCAATCGCTCCTGAAATGTTTGTCCTGGTTGTCCAAAGACCGGCGTGAGGTTGAGCGCGAGGAGGCTGGCGGCAACGCAGAGGAATTTTTTCATAATTTGGCTATTGGATTTGTGTTCTTCATACCGGAATACGTTGCCCAAGGCAAAATCCTTCGCATAATTTTGAGGTTTTCGCCCCATAAAAAAACGGCCTTCGTTTCCAACGACCAAACGGTTTTGGTGGAAATCGGGTTTTTTAATTTACACCCGGGACTTTAGGCTTCATTTTTGCTGTCATTCTTAAGTCATGATTTGGTGGAAATATCAACAACTCCGGCTGGGCAGCTTGAAAACGCGCCTGGCGGTGGTGGAAAAATTGGCGGAGACGTTCGATGAAAAGGCGGTCAGCCTGCTGATCCTCGCCTTGGACGACAAGCACGCCGAGGTGCGTTGCGTGGCCGCCAAGGCGCTGGTGCGCTATCATGACCGGCGCGCAGTGGAGCCGCTCATCCATGTGTTGAGCGATGCCGAGCCGCTGGCGCGTGCGGCGGCGGCCGAGACCTTGGGCCGGCTGGGCGATCCGCTGGCGGTCAACCCGCTCGCGGCCGTGCTACGCGATGCCGACCCGGTGGTGCGCGGTATTGCGGCGCGCAGCTTGAACCGCCTGGGCTGGCAGCCGGTGACGGATTCGCAGCGCGTGCTGCATATCCTGGCGCTGGGCAGCCTGTATCAACTCACCGCGCTGGGGCCGGAAGGCGTGGGGCACCTCCTGGAGGTGCTGCGCAACGGTACGCCGAACAAGCAGTTCACGGCGGCGAAGGCCTTGGGCGAGGTCAGCGATCCGCGCGTGTTGCCGGCCATGCTGGTGGCGTTGAAAAATCACACCCCCGTGGTGCGCGTCGCGGCGCTCGACAACCTGGCCCATCTGGGCGACCCGTCCACCTATTCCGAGGTGGAGAAATTATTGTCGGATGCCAATGCCAATGTCCGCCTCGCCGCCGTGGAGGCGGTGACGGGTTGCGGCGGCGTGCGCGCGGTGCCGGCGCTCGTGAAATGTCTCAAGGACACCTCGTGGGAGGTCCGCCAGAAGGCGGCGGATGCCCTGGGGCTGCTGGGCGAGCGGTCGGCGGTGGATGGCTTGTGCTTGCTGGTGCAGGACCCGGACCGCGATGTGCGTGAAAGCGCCATCGCCGCGCTGGGCCAGCTCGGCGGACGCGCCGCGCTGCTGCCGCTGGTGCCGGCGTTGCTGGATCCGGAAAGCGTGGTGCGCAACGCGGCGGCGGCGGCCCTGCAACGAATTGACCCGAGCTGGCAGGACGCCACGGTGGTTTCCGATGCGCTCCCTAAAATCAAGGCGGCCCTGAAGCATCCCGAATACTGGGTGCGGCATTGCGCCACCAAATTACTGGAGCAGTTAAAGGTCGAGGTGGATGTCGCGCTGGACTCGGTGCCGTCCAAGCTTTCCAAAAAGGCGGCGACGCATCCGGCGTTTCCGGTGCTGGCGGATCTGCTGTTCGATCGCGACCGCGACCTCAGGCTGGCGGCGGCGGTGGCGATGGGGCGGCTGCGCGAGCCGCAGGCGGCTCCGCTCCTCACCAATGCGGTGCGCGACTCGGATTTTTCCGTGCGCCAGGCGGTGCTCTCGGCGTTGACGGCTTTGAATTGATAAATCCAGTGCCGCTTGTTTTTGACTTTGGCCGGAACCGGCGGCAGATTGGCCGGTGCAAAATTTTAACATCAGCAGGTGAATAATCAGGCGCAACATCAGGTTCTGTTCGTGGACGACGACGGCGATTTTCTAAAAACCGTCGGCGACCTCTTTGGTACCTTGAGCGGCGGGTCGTGGCAGATTCACCTGGCCCCGACCACCGACCGGGCGCTGGAAATCCTGAAGGAGGTTTCGGTCGATCTGGTGGTGGTGGATATCAAGATGCCGGTGCTCGACGGCGTGCAGTTCGTCGGCATGCTCCAGCGGCGGTACCCGAAAATGAAGCGGGCGATGCTCACGGCCTTTGCCGACGAGGAAAAACGCACCGCCAGCCTAGCCAGCGGGGCGGATCTCTTCATCGAAAAACCGCGCACCCCCGACGGCTTGAAGTCCGTCTTCGCCATGCTGGGCGAGCTGCTGCAATGGGAGTCGCGCGACGGATTCCAGGGGGTGCTGCGCCGCGTCGGCCTGTCGGATGTCATCCAGATGGAATGCCTCGCCCGCAATTCCTCCATCCTCGAAATATACAACCAGCACGTGATCGGCCGGGTTTACATCGAGGACGGCCAACTCATCCACGCCGCCGGTGGCGACCTCACCGGCGAACAGGCGTTGCAGAAACTGCTGTCGCTGCCGGGTGGCTCCTTTGAGCTGGCGCAGTTTGAGGCCCCGCCGAAGCAGACGTTGAGCGGGCCCTGGGAATTCCTGCTGATGGAAGCCGCCCGGGTGCGCGACGAAATGGCCGCGAACGGGGCGGCGGCCGGGCTGGAGGTGGATCCGCAGACGCTCTCCGCGCCCGCCGACACCTCGGCCTCGCGCCTGGAGGAAACGCTGATCTGTTTCAGTTCGGGCGAACTGCTTTACGAGGCGCAATGCGCCGATGTGGCGGCCCGGGCCGGCTGGCTCCAATCCGTCGTCGATCAAGCCGGCCAGCTGGGTGGAATTCTGCCGCTGGGAAATTTTGAACGGTTGGAACTGGCGCTGCCCGGCGGTCGCGCCGTGGCCCTGGCCCGCGGCGGGCGGCTGGTTTTTGTGCGGGTTTCCCATACCCTCGGCGACGCATGAACGACCTCGCCTCAAAATGGATTGCCGACCGCTCCGCGCTGCCGGGGATGATTGGCTGCGGGGTCAGCGAACCCGGCGGCAACTGTCTGTGTCAGAGCGCCAACGAACTCATCTGCCCCTCCGGGAAGCTCGAGCAAATCCTCCATCAGATTGTGGGCGCGAAAACCCGGCTGGCCGCCGATGGGGTTTCGCCGCTGTGGCAGACCTGGGTATTTGCCCACGGGAAAATCCGTTCCGCCACGCGGCCCGACGGCTGGATCATGGTGGCCGTCGTAAACGAGGAACCCGCCGGCGCCAAAACCCTCGACACGCTGACGACCGAGTTTCTCGCGCTCGCGCCGGGCAACTGACACGCCTTTTTCCTTTTCCTTTTTTCCGCCGGCGTCATCTTGTCTGCGTGGAACTCACCGCCGCCGAAATCCGCCGTGCCGTCCGCGCCGCGCTCGCCGAAGACCTCGGCGGCGGCGACGTGACCACGCTGGCCACGGTTCCGCCCGGTGCCCAATCCATCGCCCTCCTGCGCGCCCGCGAACCCCTGGTCATCGCGGGCATCCAATTTGCGGAAATCGCGTTTCGAGAAGTCGCGGAACAATATCATCGGAGGGACGAGTCCCCAAAAGCTGGTGCGCGTGGAACGCGTTCTTCCGGGAAGCTGATCAAAATTAAAAAATACTTCCCGGACGGCCAGCGCGCAAAGGCTGGCGACACTTTGCTGGAAATCTCCGGCTCGTCGCGCGCCATTTTGAGCGCCGAACGGGTGGCGCTGAATTTCGTCCAGCGGCTTTCCGGCGTTGCCACGGCCACGGCGCAGTTTGTTGACGCCGTGCGCGGGACGAAAGCGAAAATTCTCGACACGCGCAAGACCACGCCCGGCTGGCGGCGCTTCGAAAAGTACGCCGTTGTTTGTGGCGGCGGGAAAAATCATCGCGTCGGCTTGTTCGACCTGGTGCTGATCAAGGACAATCACCTCGTCGCCCTGCAAAACGAAATACCGAATGCCATTGCCGCTGCCGTTGGGAGGGCGCGGAAGAAGTATCCGAAGCTGAAAGTGGAGGTTGAGGCCGACACGCTGGAACAGGTCGCGCAGGCCGCCGCTGCTGGCGCAAACATCATTCTGCTCGACAACATGACGCCGCCGCAGTTGCGGCAGGCGGTGAAGATCATCCGGGGCCGGGCCCAAAGCGAAGCCAGCGGCGGCGTGAATTTGAAAACCGTCCGCGCCATCGCCGCGACCGGCGTGGATTTTATTTCCGTCGGCGCCATCACGCATTCCGCCCGCGCGGTGGACCTCGGACTGGATTTTAAAAACAAATCTGAATGACGACTGACGCCAAAATTCTTTCCGCCCTGCGCGCCAATTCCGAAGGTGTTTCCGGCGCGCAACTGGCCGAGGAGCTGGCGATCAGCCGCGCGGCGGTCTGGGCACGCATCGAGGAATTACGCCAGGCTGGCTACGAAATTGAGGCCGGGCCGCATTTCGGCTACCGCCTCGTCAGCTCGCCGGACGCGCTGCACGCGGATGATTTGCTGGCGCGGCTTGGCAAAACCAGGGTCATCGGCCGCGATATCCGCGTGTTTGAGGAAACTACTTCCACCAACGACGTGATCGAAAAGCTCGCGCGCGACGGGGTGAAGGAAGGCGTCGTGGTATTTGCCGAATCGCAGACCAAGGGGAGGGGACGGCTCGGCCGGAAATGGGTGTCACCGACGCATCAGGGCCTTTGGTTTTCGGTGCTCCTGCGGCCGGAATTGAGTCCGCAGGAAACGACGCAGCTCACGGTCGCTTCGGCCACGGCGCTCCGCCGTGCGGTTAAAACGGTCACCGGCCTCAGGATGGATATCAAGTGGCCGAACGATTTGCTCATCGGCGGGAAAAAAGTCGTGGGCATCCTGACGGAGATGAGCGCGGAAGTGGACCGCGTCCGCCACGTCATCCTCGGCATCGGCGTGGATGTGAATCAGGAAATATTTCCACCCGAATTGCGGAAGCTCGCCACGTCGCTGAAGCTCGAGTCGGGCGGGGAAATCTGTCGTGCCGAGCTCGCGACGGAAATGTTGCGCGAACTGGATATGGATTACACGCGGATTTGCGGCGGCGACTTCTCCGCCGTGGCGGATGAATGGGAAGCAGCTTGCGCGACCATCGGCCGGAATGTTTCGGTGCAGATGGGGTCGCGCCTCATTCGCGGTAGCGCGGAATCACTCGACGACGACGGCGCGCTGCTCGTCCGCACGGAGCACGGCCATCTGGAACGCATCATCGGAGGCGATGTCACTTTAGAGAAATGAAAAATGCAAAATTTAAAATGAAAAAACGAAAGTGCGGCAAGGCGGCCCCGTTTTCCGTTTTGCATTTTTATCTTTGAATTGCCCCATGATTTTACTTTTCGACATCGGCAACACGCACACGCACATCGGTTTGGGGGACGCTCGGCGGGTGACCAAAAAAATGAACCTCCCTACGCGCGACTGGCGGAGCGGAGCGGCGCAAGCGCAGGTGGTGAAATTTGTCGGCAAAAACAAAATCACCGGCGCGGCTTTATGCAGCGTGGTTCCGCGCGCGACCCCACTGGTCCGCAAGGTCGTCCGTGTGCGGTGGAAGCTAAATGTGCTGCAGCTTACGCCCGAAACCATCGCCGGCGTGGGGATTGATTATCCCAGGCCGCACTCCATCGGGCCGGACCGGCTGGCCAATGCCGTGGCTGCGCACCATCAGTTTGGCGCGCCGGTGGTGGTGGTGGATTTCGGCACGGCCGTCACCTTTGATGTGGTGGACGCCCGTGGCAACTACGTCGGCGGTATCATCGCGCCGGGGTTGGCGGCGATGACGGATTATCTCCACGAAAAAACGGCGCTGCTACCGAAAATCAAAATCCGCGAGATCCAGTCCGCCATCGGCAAGAGCACCGAACATGCGATGCTGGTCGGCGCGGTGCAGGGTTATCGAGGCATGGTGCGGGAACTGATCAACGCTTTGAAAATCGAGATGAAATCTAAGCTGCTCCCGGTAGTCGCCACGGGCGGCTACGCCAAATTGATCGCGGCGAAACTGCCGGAAATCTCCGCGGTCGCGCCGGACTTGACTCTGGAGGGGCTGCGTTTGGTTTTGGGAAAAAATGAGTAAATGGTCGCGGCTAAGAAAGAGTCTTCACGGTTTCCGCGCGGGTGATGAGCCAGGTGCCGTCGATTTTCTTGAACTGAAAGTGCATTTCCTGCACGCCGTTGTCCTTGGCGTCGCCGCTATTCACCCGCGCGGTGCAACTCACGTCGGCGGTCTGTCGGTCGTCGCCGATCCGGAGGGTCATATCCAGAAACTCGACCTTCAGTGAGGTCAGGCTGCCGAAGCCAGCCATGGCTGCCTCCCGGATTTCGTCGCGGCCGGTCAGGGTGCGGGTGCCTTGGCCCGTGCCCTCGATGATGATTTGCGCGTCGGCAGCGAACATCGCCGTCAGCTTCTGCACCTTGCCGGCGCGGGTGAGGTTGCCGTCGCCGGATCTGAAGGTGGCGGTCGCGGCAAGGCTGGCGACTTTCCGGAGAATCACTTTTTCCGCGCTGGGAAAGCAAATGGTCCACAGCCAGAAACCAAGCGCCGCCAGAGCGCAAAACCAAACGAGGCGGAGAACAATTTTCATAAGAATAATTTGCCCACAATCCGGTCCCGTTCGGCCCGGCCCTGGGTGTGAAATTCAAACGGCATGGAGCGGTTGTCGCCGACGACGTAATACTGATTCGGCCCGCACGGGATCGGCTCATGTTCCCAATCGCAGGGGTATTTGACGTAAGGTTCGTCGAGAGGCTGGCCGTTGATGAAAGCCCGGCCGCCATGGAACGCGACCGCTTCGCCCGGCAGCCCGATGATGCGTTTCATGAACATGACGCTCATCCCGGCCAGGCGCACGGAAACGATATCGCCGCGCCGCGGTTCGTGGTGGAGATACGCCAGGCGGTTGATGCACTCGATCTGGCCGGTGTGAAACGTCGGCTGCATGGAAATCCCGTCGATGCGGATGGGCAGCAGCACAAATTTGAAGGTGACCAAGCAGACGGTTGCCAGCACCGCGATTCGGATCAAGGTGGCTTTGGGCCGCCGGCCAATTAAAAAAATCTTCAGCCAGCGGGGGCGGCCGGATTGCTCGTTCGCGTTCTGCACGCAGGTATAAAACCGGAAAACGGCTAAAAGTTGCGGACCGATTTAGTCGAAGACCGGAAGTCCAAAGCCCGAGGTCAGCGAGTTTAGACTTTAGACTTTAGGCCTTGGACTTTAGACTTCCCGTTTATGGCCAGCAGCCGCCGACAATATCCGTTCCACCTGATCGAACCCAAATGGCAGCAAACCTGGGACGCGCAGCAGGCGTTCCGCGCCTTCAATCCCGGAGAAGAAATTCCGGCGAGCCATCCGTTCGCAATTCGCCACGGCGCGGATTCAATGTCACGCGAAAAGGTGGCCGGCCGCAAGGCCCCCGCGAAGTATTACATCCTCGACATGTTTCCGTATCCGAGCGGCACGGGCTTGCATGTCGGCCACCCGGAGGGTTACACCGCCACGGACATTCTGGCCCGCTACCGGCGCGCCGGCGGTTTCAACGTGCTGCACCCGATGGGCTGGGATTCGTTCGGCCTGCCCGCTGAGCAATACGCCGTCAAGACCGGCCAGCATCCGCGCGTGACCACCGAGGCGAACATCACCAACTTCACGCGCCAGATCAAAAGCCTCGGCTTCAGCTATGACTGGTCGCGCGAACTCGCCACGACCGACGTGGAGTATTTCAAATGGACCCAGTGGATTTTCCTCAAGCTCTATAATAGTTATTTTGACGCGGAGAAAAACTGTGCGCGGCCGATCTCCGAGCTGATTGAAAATCGTAAGTCACAAATCTATAATGAATCCGCCGAAAGCCTCCGTGCTTTTGTGGATTCCAAGCGCCTCGCCTATGTCAGCGAAGCGCCGGTGAACTGGTGCCCTGAACTCGGCACGGTTTTGGCGAACGAGGAAGTCATTGATGGCAAGAGCGAAGTCGGCGGCTTTCCCGTCATCCGCAAGCCGATGCGCCAATGGATGCTCCGCATCACCGCCTACGCCGAGAAATTGCTCGCCGACCTCGACACGATTGACTGGAGCGATTCCCTCAAGGAAATGCAGCGGAACTGGATCGGCCGCAGCGAAGGCGCGGAGGTGGATTTTCTAGTTGCCGGTTCGGGTGAAATAATCCGCGTGTTCACCACGCGTCCTGACACGTTGTTCGGCGCGACTTATATGGTTCTTTCGCCGGAACACAAACTCGTCGCGGAAATCACTGCGCCGGAACAGATGCAGGCCGTTGAGGACTACAAAAGATTTGCCGCCGGAAAATCTGATTTGGAACGCACCGAACTCGCGAAGGAAAAAACCGGCGTATTCACCGGTGCGTACGCCATCAATCCCGTCAACGGCGAGAAGATTCAGATCTGGATCGCCGACTATGTGCTCGCCAGCTACGGAACGGGCGCAATCATGGCCGTGCCGGCGCATGACACGCGCGACTTCGAGTTTGCGAAGAAATTCAATCTGCCAATTCTCCAAGTGGTTCAGCCGAACGACGCCAAAACGGATTGGCAGAATTTTACCGATGACGGCACGGCCGTGAATTCCGGTTTCATCACCGGCTTGCCCACGCCTGAAGCCAAAACGAAAATCACCCTCTGGCTGGAAGAAAAAAATCTTGGCAAGAAAACCATCAATTACAAACTGCGCGACTGGCTGTTCAGCCGTCAGCGCTATTGGGGCGAACCGTTCCCGATCATCTGGAAAAAGGATGCGGCCGGGAATTTGTATCACGAGGCGTTGCCGGAAAGCGCGTTGCCGCTGCTGCCGCCCACGCTGGAAGATTACAAGCCCACGCCGGGCGGTGAACCGCCCTTGGCTCGCGCCAAAGATTGGTTAAATTTGCCCGACGGTTCCGTGCGCGAAACCAACACCATGCCGCAATGGGCTGGCTCGTGCTGGTATTACCTCCGTTACACCGACGCCAAGAATGCGCAGTCGTTTGTCGGCAAGGATGCGGAAAATTACTGGATGGCGTCCCCGGATTCCAGACCCCGGACCCCAGACCCCAAATCCACGCCCGGCGTGGATTTATACGTCGGCGGCACGGAACACGCCGTGTTGCATCTGCTTTACGCCCGCTTCTGGCACAAGGTGTTATTCGATCTCGGTCACGTCTCCACGCCGGAACCGTTTTACAAACTCGTCAATCAAGGTCTGATTCTCGGCGAGGACGGGCAGAAAATGTCCAAGTCGCGCGGTAACGTGGTGAATCCCGACGACGTGCTCGCGGAATACGGCGCGGACGCCTTCCGGCTGTACGAAATGTTCATGGGTCCGCTCCAGGACACCAAGCCGTGGAACACCCGGGGCGTTGAGGGCGTCTATCGTTTCCTCGGCCGCGTGTGGCGCTTGTTCGTGGATGAGAAATCGGAAACCGCGTTTGAGCAGGCGGAAACGACCAGCGACCTTGGCAGCCGCAGAAGTGAATCAGCCGAGGACCACGCTTTTACCAGTGCGGCTGCGGAATTGCTGGACCTGATCTTGTTGGACGGCGGCATCGCCGACATGGACGCCACCCCCGCGCAGCTCAAGGCGCTGCACGCTTGCATCAAGAAAGTCACCGAGGATTTGGACGGCCTGCGCTTCAACACGGCGATTTCCGCGATGATGGTTTTTGTGAACGAGGCAATGACCTGGCAGTCGAAGCCGTTGTCTGTGCTGAAGCCGTTTCTGCAATTGCTTGCGCCGTTCGCCCCGCACCTTGCTGAAGAATTGTGGGCGCGGCTGCATTCCACCTTTGGTCAAATGGCACCGTCGCTGCCCTACGCGCCCTGGCCGAAGTTTGACCCGTCATTGCTGTTCGAGAGCGAGATTGAAATTCCAGTGCAAGTGAACGGCAAGTTCCGCGATGTCATCAAAGTTGCCGTGGATGCCGACAACGCGACGATAGAGGTATTGGCGAAGGCATCGGAAAAAGCGCAACCATTTCTCGCCGGCAAGACGATCAAGAAAGTCATCATCGTGCCGAAGAAGATGGTGAATTTGATCGTGGCGTAGCGGCTTTCGGCAGCCAGCCGCTTTTCCTTTCCCATGGTGGCCGTCCGCAAGGACCGGCGGTCTGCCGCCGCGCCGCTACGATTTTTCCCCGCTGGCGAGGATTGTCTGGAAATGCGGCGGCTGTTCCTCGGCGGCCACGATGCTGATCTCGATCTTCTTGAATCCGGCGGCTTCGAGCCAGCGGTGCAGGTCGCTTTCCGCAAAACCCAGCCAGCGGTCGCCGTAAAGCTCGTGCGCCTTGTCGAAATTATGCTTGAGCAAATCCAGGATCAATATCTGGCCGCCCGGCTTCAAAAGCTTCGCCGCGCTCGCCAGCGCCGCCGCCGGGTTTTCGGCGTGGTGCAAGGCCTGGCTCAAGATCACGAGGTCCACGCTGTTCGCTTCAATCGGCGGGTTCTGCAAATCGCCCTGGCGGAATTCGAGGTTTTTTAACCCGTTCTTTTTTGCCTTGGCCGCGCCGAACGCGACGATTTTTTCCGAGTTGTCCACGGCAATGACGCGTTTGCACCGGCGCGCGAGCAATTCGCTGAGCAGGCCTTCGCCCGCGCCGAGGTCCGCGACGGTGATGGCCGGGAGCATCCGCAACAGCAAATGACCAAACGCCTGCCAGGAACGGCCCGGGCCATAGACGCGGTCGAATCGTCCGGCAACCTGGTTGAAGAAGACCTGCGCCTGCTCCTTCCGGCGGGCGAGCACGCGCTTGAGATTGATCTGGTCGCCGCCGTGCTCGGCCAGTTCCCGCGCGCCGCGGATGGCGAGTTGAATGAATTCGCTGGCGACGGAATCTGCCTGCGGGTTCAGCCGGTAAAACGTGCGTTTGCCGTCGCGCCGGGATTTCACCAGCGCGCAGTCCGCCAGCAGCCCGAGGTGCGTCGAGATGCGCGACTGGCCGAGGCGTGTGACTTCCTGGAGCTCGTTGACCGACAGTTCCTCCTTCTCCAGGAGCGCGACGATGCGGAGCCGCGTCTGGTCGGATAGTGCCCGCAAAGATTTCAAGGTTGAAGTCATGTTATTCCGGCGCGGCGAACTTTTTTTAATAAAGCATTTGACGCGCTTCAATTCAGATATATCATCCTATCCAGATACGTCAATATGTTGTTGGCGTGAAACCAAAAATAATACATGAGCAATCGTTACATCTTTTCTTCCGAGTCCGTCGGCGAAGGCCATCCGGACAAAGTCGCGGATACCATTTCCGACGCCGTCTTGGACGCCTGCCTGGCGCAGGACAAGTTCAGCCGCGTGGCCTGCGAAACCTACGTGAAATCGAACGTTGCCATCATCGGCGGCGAGATCACCACGAAGGCCAAGCTCGACTTCGTCGCCATCGCCCGCAAGGCCATCCGCGAAATCGGCTATGTCAACGACGACGATGTGTTTCATGCGGACAAGGTTTTTGTCAACGTCATCGTGACCCAGCAATCGCCGGATATCGCGCAGGGCGTGGATGCCCGCAAGGCCAAGGGCAAAAAGACCGCCAAGCAGGGCGCGGGCGACCAGGGTTTGATGTTTGGCTACGCCTGCAACGAGACCCGCGAACTCATGCCGGCGCCGATCATGTTTGCGCATCGCCTCGGCCGGGAGCTCACCCGCATCCGCAAGGCCGGCGGCGCAGCTTGGCTGCGGCCCGATGCGAAGTCGCAGGTCTCAGTCGTCTACGAGAACGATAAGCCGGTGGCCATTTCGAACGTCGTCATCTCCACGCAGCACGCGGCGGACGTGGGGCACGCCGAGATTGAGAAGTTTTGCATTGAGAAAGTCATCAAGAAAGTTCTCCCGGCGAAGTTGCTCACGCCGAGGACCGAGTTTCTCATCAATCCCACCGGCCGTTTCGTCGTCGGTGGCCCGCAAGGCGATACCGGTTTGACCGGGCGCAAAATCATTGTGGACACCTACGGCGGCATGGGCCGGCACGGCGGCGGCGCCTTCTCCGGCAAGGACCCGACGAAGGTGGACCGCAGCGCCGCCTACATGGGCCGCTGGGTTGCCAAGAACATTGTTGCAGCGGGCCTTGCCACCCGTTGCGAACTCCAGTTCGCCTACGCCATCGGCCATCCCGACCCGGTCAGCGTCCACGTTGAAACGTTCGGCACCAATACGGTTTCCAACGACCGCATCATCCGTGCGGTCAACAAGGTGTTCAGTTTCCAGCCGTCGGACATTATCGACCAGCTCAATTTACGCCGACCGATCTACTCGAAGACGACCAACTACGGTCACTTCGGCAAAAGTGACAAGGATCTCACCTGGGAAGCGACGGACAAGGTGGCCGCGCTCAAAAAAGCCATTTAAACCAACCAAAAAATTATGTCAAAAATCAAGCTGTCTCCGTCCCGCCGCACCGTCGTTAAATTGAACGGCAACGGCAATGCCAACGGCGTGCTTGCTGAAGTCAGCGAGACGTTCGCGAAATATGCCGCGCAGACGCCGGCTGGCAAGGATTACATCGTCCGCGATTTTACGCTCGCCGAGTGGGGTCGTAAGGAAATCGCCATTGCCGAGCACGAAATGCCCGGCCTCATGTCCGTACGCCAGAAATATGCGAAGTCCAAACCGCTCAAAGGCGTGCGCATCACTGGCTCGTTGCACATGACCATCCAGACCGCCGTGCTCATCGAAACGTTGGTGGCCCTCGGCGCGAATGTGCGCTGGGCGAGCTGCAATATTTTCTCCACGCAGGATCACGCGGCTTCCGCCATTGCGGCGACCGGCACGCCAGTGTTTGCCTGGAAGGGCGAGACGCTGGAGGAATATTGGGAGCTCACGCTCAAGGCGATTCTGTTCCCCGGCGACAAAGGTCCGGAACTCGTGGTTGATGACGGCGGCGACGTGACGCTGCTTATCCACAAAGGCTACGAACTCGAAAAGGGCTCCAAGTGGGCCTACGAATCGAAAGGCGACAGCCATGAAGTTTCTGTCGTGAAAGCGCTCCTGCGCCGGCTCGCGACCGAAAAGCCCGGCCTCTGGACCAAGATCGTCAAGGACTGGAAGGGCGTTTCCGAGGAGACGACCACCGGCGTCCATCGTCTTTATCAGATGAAGGAAGCGGGCAAATTGCTCGTGCCCGCCATCAACGTGAACGACTCCGTCACCAAGTCGAAGTTCGACAATCTCTACGGCTGCCGCGAATCGCTCGCCGACGGCATCAAGCGCGCCACCGACGTGATGCTCGCGGGCAAAGTTGCCGTCGTTTGCGGTTACGGCGACGTCGGCAAGGGCTGCGCGCATTCGCTTCGCGCCTACGGTTCGCGCGTCGTGGTCACCGAGATTGATCCCATCAATGCGCTGCAGGCGGCGATGGAAGGTTTTGAGGTCAACACCCTCGAAAGCACGCTCGGCGTTGGCGATATTTACGTCACCACGACCGGCAACTGCGACATCATCACCGCCGCGCACATGCTCGCGATGAAAGACCAGGCCATCGTCTGCAACATCGGCCATTTCGACAATGAAATCCAGGTGGACGCGCTCAAGAAGATGAAGGGCATCCGCATTGAGAACATCAAGCCGCAGTACGATCGCTACCATTTGCCCGGCAACAAGAGCATCTATATGCTCGCCGAAGGCCGCCTCGTGAACCTCGGGTGCGCCACCGGCCATCCGAGCTTCGTGATGAGCAATTCCTTCACGAACCAGACGCTCGCGCAGATCGACCTCTGGGCGAACAAGGACAAATACGAGAAGACCGTCTATCGCCTCTCGAAGAAGCTCGACGAGGAAGTCGCCCGCTTGCACCTGGAAAAAATCGGCGTGGTGTTGACCAAGCTGACCAAGGCGCAGGCCGATTACCTCAACGTGCCGGTCGAAGGGCCGTATAAGCCGGAGCACTACCGCTACTGATTCCAAATATTTATTTCAAATTGCAATCGCAAGGCGAACGGGCAACCGTTCGCCTTTTTGTTTTTCTCCGTGCGCGAAATTGTTTCGCTTTGCCCGGCTTGTGGTAAAATTAATGCGCCATGAGCGATGAAATGGAAACTCCAATGGACCTGGTGGTCATCCAGGAAATGCAACTGCTGCTGGCGGAGAAACGCACGGTGCTGGCCACGTTGCGCACGGGCATCGCCATCTTCGCTTTTCCGCTGTCGATCCTGAGCGTGCTCGTGGCCACTTCCAAGTCTTACAATTTGCACGAGGTCGCCCAATGGCTGGTGCCGATGCTCCTTATCAACCTCGGTCTCATCGCGCTGGCGGTGTATCTGATTGTACGGGCGCTGCGCAAACTGTCGCACTACGACCGTTTGATTCAGGAATACAAGCGCCACCATAGCCGGCTGGCCAAGCTGCTGGCCTAAACCTCACGGTGCACGGGCGATTTTACGGTTCCCCAATGAATCTTTCGGCGCCATGCGTCAGGCTCGCCAGCGCCCGGGAATTTGATAAAATTGGCCCATGACGACGCTGCTCATCGCCACGCGCAACGCCCACAAGGTCGGGGAAATCCGCGCCATTCTCGGCGACCGTTTCCAATTTCTGACACTTAATGATTTCCCGGCCGCGCCGAAAGTTGTCGAGGACGACGATACTTTTGCCGGCAATGCGACTAAGAAAGCATTGGAACTGGCAAAGTGGCTTTCCAACTCGTCACTCGCCACCTGTCACTCGTCACTTATGGTGCTCGCCGATGATTCGGGTCTGGAAGTGGACGCTCTGAACGGCGCCCCCGGCGTTCATTCCGCGCGGTTTGCGGCGCTGGATAAAACCGAAAATTCCCACGACGCCGACAACAACGCTAAACTGCTGCGCCTGCTGAAGGATGTGCCGCTGGAAAAGCGGAACGGCAGATTCCGCTGCGTGATTGCGCTCGCTGAAATTAATCCGCAATCCGCAATTCGCAATCCGCAATTGTTTGACGGCGCGTGCGAAGGACGGATTCAATATACCGCCAGCGGCGGCGGCGGCTTTGGCTATGACCCGTTGTTTGTGCCGGACGGCTTCACGGAGACATTCGCCGAATTGGGCGAGGACGTTAAAAACCAGTTGAGCCACCGCGCCCAGGCGCTGGAAAAACTTAAACTGTTTCTGACCACCAAGTAACCAGCTTACAAAGCCGGCACCGTTATTTTTTAAGCCGGAAGAAGCCGGCAGCGTTCGTCGGGCTGTTGGTGACGACGCAGTTGTAGCCGATCAACGCGGAATAATTGCTAACGACTTGCCAGGCGCTGCCGGCAAGGTCGCCGGCGGAATACAGTTGATAATCCGTCGCCCAAGCCGGCCAAGTGACGAGGCTGTTTCCGCCGGCGGTAATCAGGCTGAGGCTCGGTGGCACGCTGGCCGTGGCGATCACCGTTGCCGCCGCGCCGAGGGAGCTTTGAATCTTGATGTAAACCGGATATGTTCCCGCGTTGGTGTAAGTGTGTGCGCCGAGAACTTCTTTCTGGTTGAGCAAATTGGTGACAATTATCCCGCTATTGGTCGAGTCGTCGCCCCAGTTGATATAAGCGGTGAAGTTCGTGACTGCGCTGTTCGGCACGCCGTTGGTGAACGTGGCCATCAACTGGTTGGTAAACGCCGTGAGGGAATAGGCGGTCAGGTTGGTTGCTTGTGCGACGACGGGCGTGTCGCCAATTCCGAAGCTATAGACTTGTGAATCGTAGGGATAAAGAGTCGGAAGAAAACTCCAGTGTGAACTTGAGCTGACCACGATGCGAAAACCAACCGGTCCGACATAGTTCGTATTCGGGATAATGACTATTTGCAACTGGCCATTGACGATACTGAAAGTCGTGTTGGAGGCGTTCAGGCTTGAATTGAGGTCGGCATAATATTTGAACCAATAGATGGAATCGCCTTCTAAATCCAGGGCCGAGACGAAGTTGGTCAGCCGGCCGTTCATCGGCACGACGAAATTGGTGACGATGTTGGGATAAAGGAAAGGTGGATCATTGACGACGTTTGTGAGCGTGGAGGCGGTGAAGGAGTTGGTTGTGCGCCCGCCCGCGCCATCGTCCGCCATGACCATGATGGTGCCGCTGATTCCGGCCAGATTGGTGCCGCTGAGCGTGAGGACGGTGTCGAAATTGTCAGGCACAAACGAAGCGCGGGTGATGATCACGTCGGCCAGCGGCCGGCTGTTGGTATCGGCTGGGGTATTGATGACGTTGGTCAAAACCTCGAAGCCGCGGAGCAACTGCCCGAAGATCGTATATCCGAAGTCCAAAGCCCGTTGCGGTCCGGCCGTGATGAAAAATTGCGAGCCGTCTGAGTCTTTCCCTGCATTCGCCAGCGCCAGCTGCCCGTTTCCGCTGAACAGCGCATTCGGGTTGAATTCGTCGTCGTACCGGAACACCGGTCCGCCCGAGCCGTTGGTGTTGGGGTCGCCGCCTTGAATGACGAAGCCGGGAACCACGCGATGAAAAATCGTGTTGCTGGTATAGAAGCCGCCGGCCGTCAAACCTTGTACGACATCCACCGTGTGCGGTGCGGTATCGCGCAAAAGCATGAAGGTCATGTCGCCGATATTTGTCACGGTAACGATGCCGCCCCGGAAAGGGGTTTGAAAGGCGCCGGGTGCGTTCGGGGCTGCGACCTGCGCCACGGACATTTTCCAAAATGGATTGTTGGTGTGGATTTCAACGGTAATGCCATTGGTGCTGCTCGCGGCGGTGAACATCAACGGCCGGCCATTCGGCGAGTTCGCTGTGACCGGTAGGATTAATGATTTGCCCGCCGGTAAGCTCACGGCCGGAATCGGGTCAATTGACGGAGCGGCAAAAATCGGAAGCGCCGCAGCTAGGATAAATAATATGGCCGTGACAATATGCTGTCGGTTCATGCAATCAGGAAGGGCATATGTCGGTCTATTTCAGCAGGCTGTCAACTTGAAGTTTCTTGCGGAGCTTGCCGTTGTCGGCGCACATGGCGTAGCGGAATTTTCCCGGCGCGGGCGGCGCGTAAAAATCTCCGCCGGCGTTTTCCACGAGCAGGCTGCCGGCGGCCACGTCCCACAGGTTGATGCGGCGTTCGATGTAAGCGTCCAGCCGGCCGCTCGCCACGTAGGCCAGCTCCAGCGCGGCGGATCCCATAATGCGGATTTTTTTGGCGCGGCGGGAGAGCCGGATCAGGTGCGGCAGGCTTTGGTCGAGGTTGTCCTGGCTCTTCGAAAAGCCCATCGCGATGATGCAATCCCCGATCTTGGTGCGATTGCTGACGCGGACAACTTTTCCGTTCAGCCGCGTCGGCTGGCCTTTCGTCGTCGTCCAGATTTCATCGGTGAACGGGTCGTAGATCACGCCAACCACGGATTTTTCCTGATGTTGCAGGGCGATGGAAACGCAGGCGTGCGGCATCCCGAAAAAATAATTCACCGTCCCGTCAATCGGATCCACGACCCAGCGGTATGCGGCGGTCACATCGCCGGTGATACCCTCCTCGCCCAGCACGGGAATCTGCGGAAAGGCCGACGCCAGAATCTTTTCGATGAGCGCCTGGCAGCGGACGTCCAGTTCCAGTTTGATGTCGTGGGCTGCGGCGGAATTCACGCGCTTGGGCTGGTGCCAGTTGGCGCGCATGATTTGGCCGGCGGCGCGCGCGGCTTTCACGGCGGTGGCGAGGGCTTTCGCAAGCAAAACGGTTTTCATCGCAAATCAATTCAAGGCTGCCAGTGAGGTGTTTACCTGCGCGAGTTTGGCCTTCCAATCGGCCAAACGCTGCTCGTGTTCCGCCAGAACCGCGGCGGGAACTTTCTGCGTGAAATTCGGGTTCGCCAGCTTCTGCTCCACCTTGCCGATTTCGGATTGGATTTTTTCCGCTTCCTTCGTGAGGCGCGATTTTTCCGCGCCGATGTCAATCAAGCCCTCCAGCGGCAGGAATATTTCCCCCAGTACGTTGGCGGCGCCCGGCGTCCCTTTGGCGGGCGACCAGTTTGGCGCAACCACCTCGACCGCCTCGGCGTTGAGCAGAATTTTCAAGACTTCAACTTCGGCGGCGGCCAGGTTGCCGGCGGGTTTGAGGATGAATTTCAGTTTCTTGGCCGGATCGAGTTTCAATTCGCGGCGCAGGTTGCGGCCCAGCGAAACCAGTTCGTATTTGGCGGCGGCGACTTTGTCCGCCGTCTCATCGAGGCCGAAATATTCTTTCTCTTCCCCGCTGAACGGCTTGGGCCACGCGGCAAACATGATGGTTTTACCGCCAACATTTTCCGGCAGTTCCTTGTGATAACCCATGCCGTGCCAGAGTTCCTCGGTGATGAACGGCAGGAACGGATGAAACAATCGGATTGTGTTGCTGAGGACGAAATCAATGACCGCCAGCTTGTTCGCCTTGAGCGCGGCGTCGGTGCCGAAGAACGCGGCCTTGCTCGCCTCCACATACCAGTCGCAATATTCGCTCCAGAAAAAGCGGTAAAGCGACTGCACGGCGGTGGCAAAATTGTAGGTATTCAATGCCTCGCTGACTTCGCGAATTGCCTGGTCCAGCCGCACCAAAATCCATTTGTCGTCCGACGTGAGCAGGGATGGATTGATTTCTCCTTCTGATTGCCCGTCGGCGCTGCCGACCATTTGGCGGAAGCGGCAGGCGTTCCAGAGCTTGTTGCAGAAATTGCGGCCAAGCTCCACATCCTTCTCGTCGAACAGGACATCCTGACCAAGCGGCGCGCTGCGCATGGTGCCGAAGCGGAGAGCGTCCGCGCCGTATTGGGCGATGAGCACGAGCGGGTCGGGCGAATTACCGAGCGTTTTGGACATCTTGCGGCCCTGCTTGTCGCGGATGATGCCGGTGAAATAAACATTCTGGAACGGCATCGCATCCGGCAGCGCGAACTTCGCGTCGCCCATGAATTCGTAGCCGGCCATGATCATGCGCGCGACCCAGAAGAAAATGATGTCCGGCCCGGTGACGAGGTCGGTGGTCGGATAAAACTTCTTCAACGTCTCGGTCGGCTCCGGCCAGCCCATCGTGGCAAACGGCCACAGCCACGAGCTGAACCAGGTGTCGAGCACGTCAGAGTCTTGCGTCCAACCTTCGCCGGTTGGCGCTTCAAGTCCGCAATAAACTTCTGCATCCCGATACCAAACCGGAATCCGATGTCCCCACCAAAGCTGGCGGCTGATG
>CAIQEI010000092.1 GCA_903870815.1 uncultured Verrucomicrobia subdivision 3 bacterium | reverse complement strand
GCTCGCGGTGTTCGCCGAATTAACGAGAGATACCGTGTTGAAGTAGGGATTGGGGGATTGATAATAATATCCAATCTGCTCCTGATTCCAAGTGTCGCCCCCGGAACCCAAAACCGCCGCCCCGGTGTACGTGGCGCCCTGGCCGAGGCCATAGGTGCCGTGCGGATTGGTACCGCTGCCGCGGTATTGCACGTTGATGAGGTTCGTAGTCGTGCCGCCGAATACCGGCCCGGCACCTGCCAGCAGCAGGGAAACACCCAGCGCAAGAATTTGAAAATTGAGTCTCATTTAGTCTGGAAATCGGTTGTCATATTACTCAAAAGATTTGGAAATTAAAATTATTCATTTATCGGCTTAAGGGTACACCAGCCGGAAATATTCATTGAGGTTGGTGGTGACGATGGAGATGGCGGCGGCATTGGTCGTGGTTGAACCGGGGACCATCGTCCAATCATTCGCGCTCCCGCTTACACCCAGGTTCAGGTTGCTCGTCTGCATCAGCAGCCGGTAGCCCAGACGATCCAGCCCCCAAGTCAGGTTCAACGTCCCGCCGTTCACGCTGTTCGTCAGCAGGGGCGGGGTCGCCTGGTTCGGCAACTCCGTCACGTTCACCGTGTAAGTTTGCACCGTGACGCCGTCCTGGGCCGTCACCTGCACCTGCACCACGTTGGTTGCGCCCAAGGTCAGCGCCACCCCCCCACTGGTTGACCCCGAGCTCAGCCCGTTGGTCGTCCCATTGTAGATCAACTGGTTGGTTGCGGTCAGATCGGCGTTGGTCACCGTCACCGTCGGCGCGCTACCGTAGGCGTTGGTCGCATAATAGGTAAACGTGTTGGAAACAAATGCCGGGGACAATATCCCAGCCGGACTCAACATCAAAGATGTCAAATACGCATTGCTGCTGACCGGCGGGGTCGAGACCGCCACCAACCGCAGATTATCAATGTCAAAGGAACTGCTCGCCGCCGCATTCGTGGTATTAAACCCGACCACGATGTCACCGTTGCCACCCTCGGTGCCGGTGCCGGTGTAGATCACGCTGAAGCTCGTGAAAGCATTGGCTGTGAGCATCGCCGAGGTGATCACGTTGGAGGCGATGGCCACCAGTGACGAGTTGTACAATACCAGGGCGCCGGTGGGAAAACCTTTCTTCTCCAATCCAAACGCCGCGGTCAAAGTGTAGGTCGACCCCGCCTGATATTTGATGCCAGTATCCTGATAGACTGTGACTGAGCCACTGGAGCCGTTCATATAAAGTTGGCAATAATTGCTGCCGTCAAAGCCCGCAGGAATATTGCCAAGGCCAAATCTGCCATCACCTGCGCCGGGATGGACAATGGCAACCAACGCTCCACCCGACTGGTTGGCCACCGTCCAACTCGTCGGATTTTCGACGACAAAGTTGTTCGACGCAACCGTTTGGGCCTCAAAGGAAAAATTCTGGATGGCGATAGAATTGCTCAGCAAATTTGAGACCGGCGCCACCGTCAAGGTGGCTGCCGGCGAACTGGTGACAGCACCATAGCGGTTAGTCACGATCACCTGATAAGCCAGCGTCCAATTCGTGGCCACTTGAGAGAGGGTCAGGACGTTGCTAGTAGCACCGGATACAGGGACGCCATTCACCAGATTGGTGAACGTCCCGCCACCCACCGACCGTGCCTGCCACTGGTAGGTCAACGGGGAGGCTCCCAACGCAACCACATTGAAGGCGACTGCGCTGCCAACACTGTTTGTTTGCGAGACGGGCTGGGTCGTGATGACCGGGGAGTCCAACAATGTCAGCGTAGCCACCGGCGAGCTGGTGACGGAGCCCACGCTATTGGTCACAATCACCTGATAGGCCAGCGCCCAGTTGGTGGTCACGTTGGCGAACGACAAAATATTACTGGTCACACCAGAAACCGGGCCACCATTCACCACATTGGTAAAGGTGCCCCCAGCCACCGGTCGCGCCTGCCATTGGTAGCCCAACGGGGTAGCCCCCGTCGCGATTACGTTGAAAGAGACTGCGCTGCCAACGTTGTTGGTTTGTGAAACGGGCTCGGTCGTGATGACCGGGGGCAGCTGCCCGGACAACAGAAGCTGGAATCCGTTCACAATGCTATAAACCGACCCATTGGCGCTGACAACCAGGGTCAGCGTGCCGCTGGCCAGAGTGCCCGAGAAGGTATTGTAGGCCACACCAGGCCCTGCGGAAACCTGCCGCGAGGCGGCGGTGGTGGTCAGAGTTGTGGCCGTGTTGCCTCCTGTACCTCCCGTCAAGGTCAGGCTCCCGCCCTGGCCGGCCGCGTCCCCCGCTGCATAAACCACCAAGGCAAAGAGACTATTTGTGTACTTCGATAACCCGGTGAAAGTCACCGTGACCGTGGCCGGAGTGGTGTTGCCATAGGCATAATCCTGCATCAACGCGGAAGTGCCGGAATCCATGGCGTCACCACTGGCATCGGTGAAGACGCCCTGGTCGGACAAGGTGAGCCCCACCCCACTCACGGTGGTGCCCGCGGAATTGCGCAAGGTACCGGTCGAGACGGTGATCGCGTTCCAAGCATCACCCGCTGAACCCAATACCGCCGCGCCGGACTGGGTCGCGCCGGAGCCAAAGTCGCCGTCAATCAGCACGGTGGAGGTCAACACCGACAGGAAAACCACCGAACTGGTCACGGAGCCGTAACTGTTAGCCACAATTAACTGGTAGGACAGGTTCCAATTGGTGGTCACATTGGCGAATGTCAAAACATTGCTGGCAGCTCCCGAGATACTGCCGCCGTTCACCAGGTTGGTGAAGGTTCCGCCGCCGAGAGGCTGGGCCTGCCATTGATAGCTCAAAGGTGCCGGCCCGATGGCGGCGGCACTCAAAGAAACCGTCTGGCCCGGGAGCACCGTTTGCGAAACAGGCTGGGTGGTGATAACTGGAATGGATACGACCGTCAGGGTGGCCGCCGGCGTACTGGTGACGGAGCCGTAGCTATTGGACACAATCACCTGATACGAAAGCGCCCAATTGGTAGTCACACTGGCGAAGCTCAAAACGTTGCTAGTGGCACCCGTGATGATGCCGCCATTCACCAAATTACCCCATCCGCTTCCGCCGTTGGTCTGCCATTGGTAGCTCACCAGTGCCACCCCCAAGGCAGATACGCTGAATGAAACCGGGCTGCCGGCGAGCGCCGATTGGGAGACCGGCCCGCTCGTGATCACGGGGCTGGTGACCACGGTGAGGGTGACCGGCGGCGCACTCGTGACCGACCCGACACTGTTGGTCACAATCACCTGGTAGGCCAGAGTCCAGTTGGTGGACGCGTTGGCGATGGTCAGGATGTTGCTGGTTGCGCCCGAAACCTGGCCGCCGTTCACCAGATTGGTGAAGCCGCCAGCGGCACTATTCGTCGCCTGCCATTGGTAACTGAAGGGCGCCGCCCCGGCGGCAACTACACTGAACGAGGCGGTGTTCCCGGCAATGGTCATTTGCGAAACCGGCGGAATGATAATGATCAAGGTGTTGGTAGTGAACACGGCCAACTGGACGTTATCGAAGTCAAAATAGGAATTGACCGAGGCCGCGGGTGGCGCATAAAAGCCGACAATGATGTCGCCGTTGCCACCTTCGGTGCCCGTGGCAGTGTAGAGCAGATTTTGGTTGGTGAACGCGCCGGCAATGAGATTGGCCGGGCTGATGGTTTTGTTGGTAACGGCGGTGAGCGAAGAATTGTAAAGCCCCATGGTGCTGCCGGCATCAAAAGTCTGGCTGGTTTGCAGGCCGAACGCCGCCGTCAACTGGTAGGTCGTACCCGCCTGAAACTTAATGCCCGAGTCCTGATAAACCATGCCGCCGCCGCCAGAAGTACCCGCGAAAATCTGGCAAATATTGGTGCCATCCAGACCGACCGGGGTGCTTCCAAAACCACGGCCATCGGAAACGCCGGGGTTGATGACGGCATCAACGGCTCCACCAAAAAGCGCCGAATGCCAAAACAACGGATCGCCGCTTATAAAGCTTCCGTCCGTCACAACCTGGGCCTCGAAGGAAGGATTGGCAACCCCATTGGTGGAGGTATTGGGGAAAGTCTGCACGGGCGAACCCGGATAAACCTCGAATTCATAAAGGCCGATGCCAAGGCCATTGATCCGCTGGGTGGAATACAGGCGCACGTAGCGCGCGTTGCCCGCCACGGCCAAGTCGTTAAGGCTGCCGAATCCATTCGTGGTGGAATAAGCATTGGTCCAACTGTTACCATCCGACGAAAACTGCAGACTAAAGCTCTGGCTGAACTCCGCTTGGCCATAGCCATTGTTGTTCCAGTTTTGCGTGACCCAGTCGAGCCGGATGCGCGCAACATTTACAATAGCCCCCAGATCCACGACCAGCCATTGCGGGTCGCTGGCCGACGATGACCAGTATGACCGGCAATCACCATCAAACGCCGGCGATGCCGAACCGCCGGAGGACGACCAAGCCGGCTGCTTGAGCGTGATATTGGTGGTGCTGCAAATCTGCACCTGGTTCAGTTGAATCCAGTTGAAATTAAAGCCGCCATTGATCACTTCCACGCGCAAGGCCCGGCTGCCCGTGCCGCCGGCAATCGGCACATTCGGCAGTGTGATCGTCTGCCAAGTTTGCCAGCCGCCCGTGTTGGGAATGTTCACCGTGCCCAGCAGTGTGCCGTCCAGGCGCACCCGCAACTGGCCGCCGCCGCTGCCCGAGGCCACCCGGACGTTGACGCTGTAAACCGCCTCGGGGTCGGGCGCGTTCACCGTGTATTCCAGCCACTCGCCGGGTTGGACATAGCCGACATCATAGCCGCCGCCGGTGTCCGTGCAGGGTTCAATGCCGACATCCACATTCGTCCGATAAACCCCGCCGGCGTTTCCCACCGTGGTGTTGTAGTAACCCACGCCCTCGCCGCCGTTGTCAAAATTTTCCGCCTCCACCTGGGCCGGGAGGACGGGAACCGAACCGCCATAGGGCGCCTGCTGTGGCGAATACACCTCAAACTCCTGAATTCCATAGCCAGCGCCGGGCAGGCCTTGAGTTGCGCCCAGCATCCGCACGTAGCGGCCCTGGCCGGAAACCAAAATGTCTTCCACCCCACCCTGATCGCCGTTGGTGGTGAAAATTGTCGTCCAGGTTGACGCATTGGTGGAAAGTTGAATCGAGAAGGCCGAGGCGTAATTGGTGTTCCATTGCAGGCGGACGCGCGACAAATCCTTAATGAGGCCGAGATCCACCATGCACCATTGCGGATCGCTCACCGCGGATCTCCAGCCGGTGGCGGGGTTGCCATCCACCATCGCACCAAAATTGGCGCCGTACACCGGCGCGACCACGGGTGCGCCAAAGTTGGTGCCGGAAGAAGCCGTGGCGATTTGATGCAGCGCCGCGTTGGCCAGGTCGCTCGATGGAACGGAAGTGACGGAAAACGAATTTGTCAACCGCAAGTCGCGGGACGAGGCGCCGACATAAACCTGAAACGTCCCCGGCGTCACCAGCCAGCCGCGGGCGGTGGCATCCCAATTCGCCAGATCCTGCCAGTCCAGGTTGAAGGTCACATGCTGCGTCTGGCCCGGAGCGAGGGGGACTTTGGTGAATCCTTTCAGCAGTTTCGGCGGCTCACCGGCGGCGGCGGGAAAACCGAGGTAAAGCTGCGACACTTCCGCGCCGGTGAGCGAACCGGTGTTCTTCAGGTCGAAGCCGATCTGCACCTGGCCGGAGGGGCTGACCGCGCCGACCACGAGATTGCTGTAACCGAAGGTCGTGTAGGACAGCCCGTGGCCGAAGGGAAATTGCGGCGGGACATTACTGGCGTCATACCAACGATAGCCCATGTTCAAGCCTTCGGAATAGGTGACATGGCCGTTGATTCCCGGAAATTGCGCGGTGGTGTTTGCCGGCACCTGACTGGCCGTGGCGGGAATGGTGACCGGCAAACGGCCGGAAGGGTTCACGTCGCCAAACAACACCTGGGCGAGGGCGTTGCCGTTTTCCAGTCCCGGAAACCAGGCCACGAGCGAGGCGGCGATGTTAGTGGACCAAGGCATTAGGGTGGACGACGAACAATAGACCACCACGATGGTGTTGGTGTTGACGGCGGCCACCGCGCTGATCAGCGCGTCCTGGTCGCCGGGCAGCGAGAGGCTGGTGCGATCCGCCCCCTCACCCGTCCGCTGGCCCACACAAATGATTGCGACGCTGGAAGACTGGGCGAGCGCCACCGCCGCCGGAATGTTTCCGCCATCACCCTGTGAATAATTCACAGTGACGGCTCCGCCGGCCCGACTGGAGATTCCAGTCAAGGGGGTGACGCTATAAACCAATTCCACGCCGCTGGAACCCAATGCGGTGTAGATGGCCGACGCGTTGGCGACCGAGCCGATCACCGCGATGGAATGAACCAAATTCGTCTTCAACGGGAGGACGGAGTGGTTGTTCTGGAGCAGGACGGTGCCCGCCGCCGCGCAATTGCGGGAGACCACCTGGTTGGCCGTGGTGGTCACGGTCGCATTGATGTTGCCGGTGGAAGGATTATCAAAGTCGCCATTTTGAAACATCGACGTCAGGATGCGATGCACCTTGTCGCTGAGTTCGGCGCCGGGGACAAGGCCGGCCCCGATGGCGTTGCCCAGCGGCGTGCCACTAAAAGCGCCGTTATACATGTCAATGTCCAAACCGTTGTCCGCCGCCGTGACCGTGCCCAAATACGCCGCCCAGTCACTTTCAATGAACCCGTCGAAGCCCCAGAGTTTTTTCACCGTGGCATTGAGAAACGGATGTTCGGAGGCATGCAGGCCGTTGATGCGGTTGTAGGAAGCCATGAATGAACCGAGGCCGGACTGGACGCAGGCGCGGAAGGGCGGATAATAGATTTCCTGGCGGGTTCGCTCGTCCACATCGGCGCTGATCAGGAACCGGTCGGTTTCCTGGTCATTACAAGCCAGATGCTTTGAATTGGCGATGACGCCCTGGCTCTGGATGCCCTGGATGTCGGTCGCCGCGATGATGGCCGCCAGATACGGATCCTCACCAAAGCTTTCGCAATTGCGTCCGTTCTGGTAAGCCCGCGCCATGTTCATCGTCGGCCCCAGCGTGACTTGAGCTCCTTTACCGCGCTGCTCCTGGCCGACACAAGTGCCGTATTGCCGGGCCAGGGCCACATCCCAGGTTGCCGCCAGACAGACCGGCGCCGGAAGTGCCGTCGCCCCCGTATGACCGTCGCCCGCCCCGGCCGGGCCGTCCTGAAAATTCAGCGAGGGAATCCCCAGCCGGCCATTCCCGGGCAGGTTGCCGATGTATCCATTGGGGTTCCCGCTCACCATGGCGAGCTGCTCAGCCTGGGTCATCGACGCCACGAGCAAACTGGCGCGCTGCGAAGCGGACAGGGAGGTGTTCATCCAGGTTTGGGCCGGCAGGCGGGCGGCCAGACCGAGGCCACAAACGGTAAGACAAATCCAACGGACGGTGCGGACGCGAAACAGGCGCTGAAGTCGCCGAGGAGTGCGAGTAATCATTTAAATTGGTGTTACCGATGCAGAAAATAACTTCGTTTTTGGCGATTTAATTGCCGAAAACGTGGTTTCGAATCATCAGTGAGTTTTTCCAATTTAACAGATGAATTGGAAATATTCAAGGAGCTGTTAGATAAATTCGAGAGAGTTTGGGCGGAGCTCGCATCGCCACACTTTTTCTAAACAACCGGGGCGAAATTTCCATGTGCGCACGGCGATTCAGAAATTCACTTGAGCCATATTGGCACACTCCCTGTACCATCCAACAAACGGGTACAATTCCGCCGGCAACGCGATCCGAGGCTGGGACACGACGGTACCAAAAACTTTACCAAAACTTTACCAAGCGGCATGACAACATTTGTAAGTGGTTGATAGAGCATCCGGAACTTTACCTTTTCTTTACCAAAAAAAAGTTTTGGAAGGTAAAGTTTCAAGAAAACAACCGGAACCGTGGTCGCGAACGGGACCGGAATTCGGCACAAGCTGAAGCTTGAACTCCAACCAGGACCAAAAAATTCGCTGTACGGATCCATCCGGCACCGGCCCGGCTCCGGGCAAATGCTACCAGACTGAAGGTTGAACTCCAACTTAGCCAGCCAGTGCGGACGATGAGGCACGCGTAACGACCGACATAACGGCATCATAGGGCCGCAATTTAAAACCGATATGCCAAAGGACGATTGCGGCGGGAAGGCGCACATCACAGACCCGCCAATGACTTGTATATCATATATAGGAAACAATTCCTGGCAACAATAAATTTTTTTGAATTCCCGGGCTGCAAAATATGAGCAGAAACTGAAATGGGACCTCCGAGTAGGGAATGTTAATGCGCAACGCCTAAGTGCCCGAAAGCCATACCATGCCAGCCAACAGGTGGGTTGCGGCGTCTCCACCACCGGAGGTTGTTGTCGAAAGACTGGCTGAACGGAGTCAAGCTGCGCCGCTTTTGGGCGGCTCAGGAAAACTTTCCCTTGACAAACGGATAATTTGTTTTCATAGTGGTCCCTACAACACTGAGGCATGAGCATTGGGGAAAAATGATGTTTCACGGATACAGCTGAACCAGCTGTGTCCGTTTTCGTTTTTCGCGGCCTCGCAAATCAGGAGCAGTCATGGCCAGCGGCAAAGTAAAATGGTTCGACAACAAGAAGGGGTTTGGCTTCATCGCCGACGACACGGGACAGGATGTCTTCGTGCATCATTCCTCCATAGCGGGTTTGGGCTACAAAACATTGAACGAAGGGGAACCGGTGACCTTTGAAGCCATTCCCAGCGACCGGGGTTTGAAAGCGCAAAACGTCCAGCGTGGCAACCCAGCTTGACCGGCGGCGAATTACCTTCGCCCCGCGCGTAGCTTCGCTAAACTGAAGCCATGCCGGAATTGTCATCGCCGATCGCCAGCCTTTACGTCCACGTTCCTTTCTGCGCGCAGAAATGTGAATATTGCGCTTTTTATTCCGAAGCCTCGTCAGGCGAACTCATCAACCGGTACACCGCCGCGCTCGTTCGGGAGCTCGAACTGGTCGCCGACGACCTCAAGCCAAAAACCATCTTCTTTGGCGGCGGAACACCGTCCATCCTGAACCTGCGCCAGTGGGAACAAATCCTCCGCACGATGGAAAGGTTGAACCTGCTGGGTGCGGAAGAGTTCACCATCGAATGCAACCCGGCCACGGTCTCGGCCGACAAATCCAAGCTGCTCCGCGACTTCGGCGTGAACCGCATTTCCATGGGCGTCCAGTCGCTCGACGAGCAATTGCTCGACCGGCTGGGCCGGGTCCACTCGCGCGAGATGGTTTTCAAGTCCTTCGACACCCTGCGCCGCTCCGGTTTTGAGAATCTCAATCTCGATTTGATGTTCGCCATCCCCGGCCAGACCATGGAGATCTGGCGCGCGACCCTGAACGAGGCGATGGCGATGCAAAGCGAGCATCTTTCCAGCTACGAAGTTATCTACGAGGATGACACACCGCTCTATGAACAGCTCCAGGCCGGCGAATTTGCCGTGGACGAGAACCTGGCCTGCGAAATGTATGAGGAATTGATCGCCCGCGCCACGGCCGCCGGCTACCACCAATACGAAATCGCAAATTTCGCCCGCAACAAATCCGCAATCCGGAATCCGCAATCCGCAATTCCCTCGCTCGCCTGCCGGCACAACGTCAATTACTGGCGCGGCGGCTCCTATTACGGCGTTGGCCCCAGCGCCACCGGATATGTGCGCGGCGTGCGGACGAAAAACTGGTCGAACACACCGCTTTATTGCGACCAGTTGGAAAAAGGCAAACGCGCCATTGAATCCAGCGAGGAGCTACCGCCGCTGCGACGCGCCGGCGAGATCGCGGCATTCGGTCTGCGCATGAATGCCGGCTGGCCGTTTGATGAATTTCAGAGCACCACCCAGTATGATCTGCGGAAGGAGTGGGATTCCGAAATGAACCAGCTTGCAGAACGCGGCTGGGCGACACGGCAATCAGACCGGTTTCAGCTCACCCATCAGGGTCTGCGCTTCGCGGATGCCGCGGCGGAGATGTTTTTGCGCTAAAATGAAGATGGTGAGGCGAGCTTCCCCGCGAGCTGCAAGTTTTCTAAACGGCTCGCGAGGACGCTCGCCAACCAATGTTTTCAAGCTATTGGCAGGCGGACGGTGAAGGTGGTGCCAGCACCCGCTTCACTGGCCACATCAATCGTGCCGCCGTGCGCTTCGACAATGGCTTTGCAAATGGCCAGGCCCAGCCCGGAATTGCCGGCCCCGGTGCGCGACGGTTCGGCGCGGAAAAATCGCCCGAAAACGCGCGGCAGATTTTCGGCGGCGATCCCCTGCCCCGTGTCGGACACCGTCAGCACGGCGAGGCCGTTTTGGGCCGCCAGCTTTACCCGCACTTCGCCGCCGGGACCGTTGAATTGAATCCCATTGGTCAGCAGATTGGTGACGACCTGCGCCAGCCGTTCGGCGTCGCCGGTGATTTGGAGCGGGCCGGAATCAACCGAAACTTTCACCTCCCGCTCGGCGGCCAGCGGCTGCACCAAGTCGGCGCATTCGGCGATGGTTTGGGCCAGGTCGAACGGCTGCCGGTTCAAAATCTCCTGTCCGGCATCGAAGCGCGCGAGCGCCAGCAGCGATTCGATCAGTTTCCGCATCCGCTGCGCGGCGCGCTGGCAGACCGCGACGGTCTCGCGGTATTCCGGCGCGGTGCGATCTCGATTCAACGCCGTCTGCGTCTGGGTGAGCATCACCGCCACGGGCGTTCGCAATTCATGCGCGGCATCGGCGGCGAATTGTTTCTGCTGCGCGAACGCGGATTCCAGGCGCGCGAAAGTGGAATTCAAAACGGCGGCGAGCTGGCCCAGTTCACTCTCGGCCTCGGCGACGTTGATACGCTGCGCTAAATCGCCGGCGGAAATTTTTATCGCCGTCGCGCTGATGGCGGTAATCGGCTTGAGCGCGCGGGAAACCAGCCGGGCGCCGACCGCCAGACCGATGAATAAAATCAGACCACCAACCGCAGTTAGATTCAAAGCCGTGCGATGCAGTTCCTTCAATTCCAGGGCGATGGAACAGCCAACCAGGATGTGCTCGGAATCATCTTCAGTAGAAACGCCGAATAGATTAGAAACTTCACGATAGCTACCTTCTGTATACGCCGGTGGCGGATTGGGACTATTCAATTCCGGCATCCGATTGATTTGCCCCAAATCGCCCCGCCAAGGAACCGCAAGCGCCAAATGCTTTGGCACAATGCCCGCTCGGGCAATTTCGTTGCCGAACCGCGATTGGATTATAAAGTAAAAATTATTCGGTTGATTCGTGCCAAATAAACTATCGACAACCCAAGGCGGCAAATGAAATTCGTTTGGAGGTCGCCGATTATGTCCGGGCAAATCATCCGGTCTTTGGTCTGGTGGTCCATCGAACGGACGTCCCCTGCCATTCGGACCGGGCGGAGGTGGTCGCATTGCATCAACGAGAATGGCGAAGCGGCGATATAATTCATCATCAATCCGGCGAAACTGACGATTGCTCTCAAGGTGATAGGCGGTTAAACCAAAACCCGCGAGCACGGCCACGAGAATCAGGCCATACCAGAGCTGCAGTCGCCATTTGATGGATTTGGGAAACATTTTTTGGAAAACATTCAACATTCAACATTCAACGCCGAACATCGAACAACCCGACATCCGCGACAGACGGCTTGGGCGTTCAAGGTTGATCGTTGAGCGTTGAATGTTTTCATTTACTCGATGCAATAGCCGTGGCCGCGCCGAGTGACAATTAAATCCGAGCCAATTTTTTTGCGCACGTTGGAAACGTGGACATCGAGCAGGTTGGAAAGCGAACTTTCATTCTCGTCAAACAAATGCTCGTAAAGCTGCGTGCGCGTAACCACTTCGCCCCGGTGCAAAGCCATGAATTCCACCAGCGCATATTCGCGGGCGGTCAGCTCGATGATTTTGTTTTTTAAGAAAACATGTCGTGCGGCGGTGTCGATCTTCACCTCGCCGATTTCGATCACGTTCGTGGTTTTGTTCGCGCTGCGCCGGATGATGGCGCGGAGCCGGGCGAACAGTTCCTCGAGGTCGAACGGCTTCACGACATAATCATCCGCGCCGGTATCGAGTCCCTTCACGCGATCGCGGGTCTGGTCACGCGCAGTGAGCATGAGCACGGGCGTCTTTTTGGTTTGGCGCAGGCGCTTGAGAATTTCCCAGCCGTCCAGGCCCGGCAGCATCACGTCGAGGACGATGGCATCGTAGTCGGTGCCTTCGGCATTGAAGAGACCGTCGTCGCCGTTGGCGGCGGTGTCCACGGCGTAGCCCTCCTCGCGCAGCGCTTGGGCGAGGCTCGCGAGCAGATCCGGTTCGTCTTCGACAACGAGAATTCTCATGTTCGGGCCGGCGGTGTTTTAACACGGACACCGCGAAACCGCCAGCGCGTGAATCCTGGCAAACTCAACCTTAAGGGAAGATTAAGTTTTGGAAGCAAACCCGGGGAAAGATTCTTTGGAAAAAATATCCCCTTCATTTTCCCTTAAGGTTGGGTTTAGTAGATTGGTGGCGTAAGAATAAATCACACCCAGAACGAAAGCCAAAACCATGAAAAAAAATAACATCATCCTCCTCGCGCTGGCGCTCGGCGCCTCAACGTGCCTCCTCACCGCGCAAGACAATCCACCGCCGTCCGCCGGCAACCCCCAGTCTTCGCAACACCAAGCCGGCCCCGGCGGTCGCGGCGGATTTCACCTGCTGCCACCCCGCGCAGAAGAACGACTCAAACTGACCGATGATCAAAAGCAACAGGTGGCCGCGCTCGAAGCCGAGACGAAAGCCAAGCTGGAGAAGATCCTCACGCCCGAACAACTCACGCAGTTGAAGAACATGCGTCCGCCGATGCCTCCGGCTGGAGGCCGCATGCGCGGCAATCCCGGCGGCGATGACAGCACCCCGCCGTCCGGACCGCCGCCGGGTGGCGATGACAACAACATGCCATCGGGCCCTCCGCCCGGTGACGGCAATGGCAACAGTGCACCGTCCGGCCCACCGCCGGGCGAAAACTGAAAAACTTCCGTTCTGGTGAACGGCAGGCGGCGGGCTGACAAAATCCGGGTGTGAATGTCAGTCCGCCGCTTTTATTTTGTTGAAAGCTGAAGGCGGCGAGACGGACGCGCGGAAAATCATTTCGCCAGCAGCCGGCGAACCGTGAGCAGACCGGCCAGGATGGCGATGGTGCCGCAGATGAGATACGGCAGCGCGCGGGTGGAATCATTCAGCCCGTAGAGCGTGCCGGCAAAAATCGGGCCGACAATGCGCGCCAGCGCGCCGGCACTTTGCGCCACGCCGATGGTCGCGCCCTGCTCGGTGGCGGGCGTCAGATTGGAGAGCAGCCCGAACAAAGGCGCGCGCGACAAACTGGATCCGATTGAAAGCAGCACCAGCGCGCCCAGCATGGCGATCCAGGGTTTGTCCGTGAGATGCAGCACCGCCGACCAGCGCAACGGGCCGTCACCTTGGATCAACGGCAGCAGCACCAGGCTGGCGCCGGTCATCACGAGGCTGAGGCAAATCAATTTTGGTTCACCCAACAGTTTCACGAGCCGGCCGATCAGGCCGCCCTGGACGAAGGCGGAAATCAGGCCGCAAAAAACAAAAAGCCAGATCACGGTCGTAGCCGGCGCGGCGACATCCACAGCGAGGCCGAGCTTGAAATTGTCATTGATGAGCAGCGGCAGGGTGCTTTCAAAGCAACTGAAGGCGAACGTGGCCAGGAAGAAGATCACGATGAGCAGACCGATTTTCGGCTGGGCCAGCATATGCCGCCACTGATCAAAATGCGGACGGCGGTTGGCGTGGCCGGAACTGGGCTGCAAGCTTTCGGCGAGAATGAAATAGGCGAGGAGAAAATTCAGCGCGCACAGCGCCGCCGCCGTCCAGCCGGGCGCGGTGGCCCCGCCGAATTTCAGCGCCACGCCGCTGATGGCCGGGCCGAAGATGAAGCCGAGGCCGAACGCCATGCCGATGAGGCCCATCCGTTTCGAGCGGTTTTCCGGCGGGGTGATGTCGGCGATGTAAGCCTGGGCCACGGTGATATTGCCACCGCACGCGCCGGCGAAGAGGCGCGAGACGAGCAGCGCACCGAGGGCGAGCGCGTGATTTTCAAAACCCGACCCAATGGCAAACAGCACGTACGAACACGCCGCGCCGGCGGTGCTAATGAGCAGGATCGGGCGGCGACCGTGGCGGTCCGAAAGTTTGCCCCAGATGGGCGAGAAGATGAACTGCATGGCCGAGAACGAGGCGATGATGACGCCAATCATCCAGCCGCTGGCGCCGTAATGCCGGCTATACATCGGCACGAGCGGCACAACGATGCCGAAGCCGATGAGGTCGATGAAGACCGTGAGGAAAACCACGAGCATGGACGGTTTGCGATTCATATTTGCAACGGGCGAAGTCTAATTGCGGCCGGCAGAATTGACAGATTTTTCAGAACCAAGTTTGCCGGCGAATAATTTTGTGAACAAGAAAAACAACTTTGTCTTGCCGCAGTTTTCCCAGCAGCGATTCTGTGCGCATGATTGATTCCGTTTCCGACCCGTTGCAGGGCACCACCAGCACCGCGACGAGCGCTGATTTGAAGAAGACGCGCCGCCAGAAAAGCGACCGCCAGTCGCCGGCGGGAGGTTCCATAGACCGGCTGCCGCCGCATTCCACCGAGGCGGAGCAAGGCGTGCTGGGCTGCGCGCTGCTGGACCCGAACCAGTGCATCGGCGAATGCGTGGAGAAACTCAAGGACGACGGGAAGTCGGCGTTCTACGACCTGCGGCACCAGACAATTTACGAGACGCTGGCGGAGATGTTCAACCAGCGCCTGCCGGTGGACTTGATCACGGTGCAGCAGAATTTGAAGGACCGGCAGCTGTTGGAACAAGTCGGCGGCATCGCGTATTTGAGCCAGTTGCAGGACGCAGTGCCGAGCGCGGCCAACTTGAGCTATTACCTGGACATCGTCCGGGAAAAATACCTGCTGCGGAAACTCATCGCGACCTGCTCCGGCGTGGTGGGCAAAGTTTACGACTACGAGGGCGAGGTGGAGGCGCTGCTGGACGAGGTGGAGAAGGAGATATTGCGTGTCAACGAGTCGCGCGCGCAGAGCGGCGTGCTGCCGATCAACACCCTGGTGCACGACGCGATTGCGACGATTGAAAATTATTTCGGCCGGCAGGGGCAGCTCGGCGGCATGGCGACGGGCTTTGTGGACCTGGACAAGATGACGGACGGCCTGCACGGCGGGGAAATGATCATCATCGCGGCCCGGCCCTCGATGGGCAAGACGTCGCTGGCGATGAACATCGCGGAACACGTCGCCCTGGAATCAAAGCTGCCGGTGTGCGTGTTCAGCCTGGAAATGAGCGCGGCCTCGCTAATCCTGCGCATGATGTGCTCGCTGGCGCGGGTGAACTTGCGGAGCATCCGCGAAGGCTTCATGAGCGAGTCGGATTTCCCGAAATTGACGAACGCCGCGGGGCGGCTATCGGGTTCGAAACTGTACATCGACGACACGGCGGGGCTCTCGATTTTGCAACTGCGGGCGCGGGCGCGCCGCATGGCGCAACAGCACGGCATCAAGCTGTTCGTGATTGACTATTTGCAGCTATTAAACTCTACTGCGCGGCGAGCGCAAGAAAACCGGCAGCAAGAGATTGCTGACATTTCCAGCGGCATCAAGGCGCTGGCTAAGGAATTGAACGTGCCGGTGATTGTGCTGTCCCAGTTGAACCGCGAGCTCGAGAAGGACAAGAGCCGGAAACCGCGCTTGAGCGATTTGCGCGAATCCGGATCCATCGAGCAGGACGCGGACCTGGTCGGGCTGCTGTACAAGCCGAACGCCGGCGACGACGAAGACGGCGCGGCGGCGGAAGAGAACGACGGGATTCCAGTGAATTTTTTGATCGCGAAGCAGCGCAACGGCCCGACGGGCGACGTCCATTTGACGTTCTTGAAACCATATACACGATTTGAAACCGCAACCAAATTCAGCGACGACGACGTGCCCGGCGGCCGGTAAAGCATGAAAGCCATGTTCCGGGCCCTGGGCATTTTCATGGTGCTTTTGGTGGGGGTCATCCCGGTCGCCCGGGCGCAAAACATCGGGGTCAAAATCAATCATGTGGGCATCAAGTTCATCGGCCCGGCGTCGGTGAGCGAGGCCCTCATCCGCGACAACATCAAGCTCAAGGACGGCAGCACCTACATTCCCGGCTGCACGCAGGACGACGTTCATTCCCTCTACGCCACCGGCCAGTTCTACAACATCCGCGTTTCCGTGGAAGAGGCGGACGACGGCGGGGTAATCCTGACCTACATTGTCCAGGTGCGCCCGCGCGTCACCGAAGTCAAGATCGAGGGCAACCAGAAGCTGAAGGAATCCAAGATCAAGAAGAAAGTCACGATCAAGGTGGGCGACGCGCTGGACGAGCAGAAAGCGTTCACCGATGTGCAGGAGATAAAAAAGCTGTATGAGAAACAGGGCTACTCCGACACCAAGGTGAAATACGTGCTGAGCATTGACGAGCCCACCGGCCACGGCACCGTGACGTACCAGATCCAGGAAAGCCCGAAGGTGAAAATCATCCTGGTGACCTTCCTCGGCGCGGAGGCGTTTTCCCAAAAGGTGCTGCGCAAGGAGCTCAAGACGCGCGCGCACTGGATGTGGTCCTGGCTGACCGGCAGCGGGTTCTTCCAGCAGGAGGAATTTGACGGCGACTCCGACCGGCTCGTCGAATTTTACCACAGCCATGGCTACCTTGATTTCGAAGTGAAGGATGTCCAGCTCGAGCATCCGACGACGAATTCGATGATCGTGAAGTATTATCTTTATGAAGGCCACCAATACAAGGTCGGCTCCGTTAAGTTCAGCGGCACAAAAATGTTCACCGACGCGGAAATCATCACCGGCCTCAAGGCCATACAAAAGTATCAAGGCTCCAAGGCGAAGCTTGGCCCGAACAACCTGCCGATGGATGTGACCAACACTTTCACCCCGCAAGGGCTGGCAAAGGACACCGAGGCGGTCCAGGATTTTTACGGGAGCAAGGGCTACATTGAAATCGCCCAGGGCCAGGCGCTGCACGTGGTGACGGTGCCGAACATCCAGCAAGGCACCATGGATCTGGATTTCCAGATCGGCGAGAGCCAGAAATCGTACGTCCAAAAGATCGAGATCCATGGGAACCTCAAGACCAAGGACAAGGTCATCCGCCGCGAACTGGCCATCAGCCCCGGCGATGTTTTCAACATGGTGCAGGTGAAGATCAGCAAGCAGCGCCTGGAGGGGCTGCAATATTTTGACAAGGTGGACATGCGCCCCGAACCCACGGACCCGGTAATCGCCGGCCGCAAAAATCTCATCGTCAGCGTCGAGGAACAGAACACCGGCAATTTGAGCGTCGGGGCCGGGTTCAGTTCCGTGGACTCGCTGGTCGGCTACGCGGAGGTTTCCCAAGGCAACTTTGACCTGTTCCACCCACCCTACTTCACCGGCGGCGGCGAGAAACTACGCCTGCGCGTCCAGCTCGGCACGCAGCGTCAGGACTATGAACTTTCATTTGTCGAACCGTGGTTCCTGAACCGGAAACTTTCGCTCGGCGTTGACCTCTTCCGCCATCAGCTCAATTTTGAAAGCCCGAACAATATCTATGATGAAACCCGCACCGGCGGCAAAGTGAGCCTAACGCGCGCGCTCGGCAGCGATTTCCTCATCGGCACGGTCAGCTACACGGCGGAAGAGATCGGGATCACCTTGAACAGCGGGTGGAACGGGTTCGAAAATAACAATTTCCCCAATCCACCCACCACGCCCAACGTGCCTAATGCCATCCTTCAGCAAGTCGGGAACAGTTTTTACCAGCGGTTAGGAAGCTCGATTGCCTACGACACGCGCAATAGCACGCAACTGCCCAATCACGGCCAGCGCACCGAATTATCCACCGAAGTCAGCGTGGGCGACACCGATTTTTACAAAGTGGAATTGCACACCGCCTGGTATTTTCCCGGCCTGCTCAAGGGCCATGTGATCGAAATGGTGGGGCGCACCGGCGTCGCCGACAGTTTGTCCGGCGGCGACGTTCCGTTCTATGACCGCTATTATCTCGGCGGACTCTACTCGCTGCGCGGCTTCAAATTCCGCAACATCGCCCCGCGCGATCCGAACTATGGCAACCCGTCCTATCCCAACATGTCGAACGAGCCAATCGGCGGCGATACCTACTGGTTCGGTTCGTGCGAATACAGCATCCCGATCCTGGAAAAGGAAGGCGGCGTGAGCCTGCGCTACGCCCTGTTCTATGACATCGGCTGCGTGGACGCCGCGTCGTATTCCTACTCATTGAACTATCTGGACGACTGGGGCATGGGCATCCGGCTGAACATTCCGCACCTCGGCCCCTTGCGGCTGGACTACGGCATCCCGCTGAAGCGGGACCAGTTCAACAACGGCTCCGGCCAGTTTCAGTTTGGCGTTGGCTACACCCGCGAATTTTAAGATGAAACTTTCCGCCAAAAAAATTATCGGAACCGGTTTCACCCTCGGTCTGGCCCTGCTGAGTCTGGGCGCCCACGGCGCCGCCCAATTCGGCAACCTGCCCCTGTGGTTTGAGGCCAAGACGCCGGCCCGGTTCACCGCCCACGCCGGCGACTCGGAATTCGTGATCTCGTCCGCCGGCGCGGAGTTCACCCTCGCCAAAAACGGCGGCGCAGCGGCCGGTGGCCGGCTCCAGTTCGCCGGCGCCAATTCCGCCGCCCGCATTTCCGGCGACCAGCCACTGGCCGGAAAAGTTAATTACCTGGTCGGGAGCAATCCCAAACAATGGCAGGTGAATGTCCCGACCTACGCGCGGGTGCAAGTGGAAGACATTTATCCGGGGGTCAATCTGGTCTATTACGGCAGCCGGCAGAAACTGGAATACGATTTCAACCTCGCCACCGGCATCAATCCCTCGATCATCCAACTGCATTTCGACGGAGCGGAAAAGATTTCCCTCAATCCGCAGGGCGAACTGGTCATTCGCTTCAGCTCCGGCGAGGTCATCCAGCACGCCCCGGTGGCTTACCAGACTCTCCGCGGCGCGCGCCAGGAAATCGCCGCCGGCTACCAGATCATGGATGCGCACACGGCCAGCTTTGCCCTCGGCAATTATGACCGCAGCGAACCGCTGGTGATTGATCCGGTGTTGAATTTTTCCACCTATTACGGCGGCAACAATGGCGACACCGGCTGGGCGATCGCCGTCAATCCTGCCGACGGTTCCATTTATGTGGCCGGACAAACATTATCCACCCAGTTTTCCAACCATGTGCCTTTTTCAACGTCTGGCGCCTATCAGACCAACTTTGCCGGCGGCAGCCAGGCGGGCGACGCATATGTGGTGCGATTTGATCATACTGGAACGAATCTAATCTACGCCACCTATCTGGGTGGCAGCGCCGATGATGCCGCCTACGCCATCGCCGTAGACGTCGCCGGCCATGCCTTTGTGGCCGGGGCGACGACTTCAGCTAACTTCCCCGTCACCAATTCGATTCCGGGAGGAAACCACATCGGGCCGATTGACCCGAATACCGGCCAACATCCTACCGACGCCTTCGTTGCCGAGCTGGATTCCAGTGGTTCAAATCTGGTTTATTCCACTTATATTGGCGGCAAAAGTTCCGAGGCGGCATATGGCATCACCCTGGATCCAGCCGGCAACACCTTCATAACCGGATTCACCTACTCTACAAATTTTCCCGTAACGCCGAATGCATTTCAACCGCACTTGATGTGTCCCAACACATTTTATGTCAATGCCAACGCTTTTGTGGCCGAGATTGCCGCCGGCGGGAGCAACCTGAATTATTCCACCTACCTGGGTGGAACCAATTTTGATACCGGTCGCGCCATCGCCTTCAACAACAACCGGCTCTTCGTCGCCGGCTACACGGGCTCGACCAATTTCCCAGCCACTAATTTTATCAGCCAGTTCTTGATTGAGACAAACCGGGTTGGCACCAACGCGGTAGTCTCGACCAACTTTTTCAGTGGCCAGCATCTGAACGGTTTGACCAACAGTGTGGTCGGCCCCTACGATGCTTTTGTCACCGCTTTTTCCGTTTCCGGGGCGGGCACGAACGTGTCCCTGCTCTACTCGACTTTTCTCGGCGGAAACAACAATGACGCCGCCACGGGCATCGCGGCGGATGCCGCCGGCGATGCCTACGTGACCGGCGCAACGATTTCAACGAACTTCCCGAGCGAAGGCTTCGGTCTGCCCTCGTTTGTCCGGACCAATGGATATTACTTTTACGGGGTGACCAACTCGTTTATGACCCAGGTCAAGTGGGATGGAACCAACCCCTCCATCGGGTATTCCACGATGTTTGGACAACAGGGCGGTGATGTTGCCTACGGGGTGACGCTGGATGCGGCCGGGAACGTTTATGTGGTCGGCGCCGCCACCTCGACGAATTTCCCGACCACCGGCGCGAACCTGATCGGCTCACTCACCCCCACCAACGCCGGCTTGAGCGATGTGTTTGTCACCGCCTTTGCCGCGGATTTCTCCGCGCTGCTTTATTCCGCTTATCTGGGCGGCTCCGGCAACGATGTGGGTTATGGCATTGCGATTGATCCGGCGGGCAACGCTGACATTGTCGGCCAGACGTTCTCCGTCAATTTTCCCACCTTCGCCGCCCGCCAGACCGCCCTGAATGGCCCCAGCGACATGTTTATGGCGCAGATCGGGCCGCTGACCGCGCCCGTACTGACCGCCGCGCTTTCGGGCACGAACGTGCTGGTTTATTGGCCGCCGGCCGGGCAGGTCACCACCAATTTCCTGGGCCTGCAAACCAGCACCAACCTCCTGAACACCAACTGGGTTTTCACCACGCAATCGCCGACGCTGACCAACGGCGCTTATTTCTATAGCTTCCCGCCGACCAATCCCGCCCAATTTTTCCGGCTCAAAAAGCACTAAACTCCATTTTTTGCTGGCATCCCGCCGGAATTCTGATTTGCTATGCGCCCATGAAAAAATTGCTTTATACGATTTTGACCGTTGCCCTGCTGGCCGTGCCGGTTGCCTCCGCGAATGCCCAAACAAAGGTGGCCACCGTGGACATGAAAAAACTGTTCAACGGCTATTACAAAACCCGGCTGGCCCAGTCATCCCTGGAAAGCCGGAAAGTGGAATTGAAGAAGGAAATCAAGGACATGGCCGACGGCCTGGACAAGGCCCAAGCCGATTACAAATCGCTGCTCGACCAGGCCAACGATCAGGCCATTTCCGACGATGAACGGAGCAAGCGCAAACTGGCCAGCATGGACAAGGCGAAGGAGATCAACAATTCCCGCAACGCCATCGAGCAATTCCAGCGTCAGGCCGAAGCCCAGCTAGCCGACCAGAGCCAGCGCATGAGCAGCAACCTGGTCAATGAAATTCAGAAGGCCGTGACCGACAAGGCCAAGGCCGGCGGCTACTCCATGGTTTTAAACTCCGGTGCCAGCGAAGTCGTGGTCTTCGCCAATGGCGACAACGACCTGACCGCCAGCGTCCTCGCCCAACTCAACGCCGGGGCCCCGATTGACGTGTCCACCCCGAGCACCGGGGTGCCCCTGAACATCAGCACTAATTTCTAACCGCCCGCCGCATCCATTGCGGCGTTTCTGCTTGTAACCGCCTTGGGCGTGCCGCAGTATTTCTTTGCCAGGGCCTGTGGAGTGTGGACTTACAAATCCCGCCAGGGCCGGAAGGCAGCAACGGTAGTTTGCTTTGCAATTGCCGCAGTCACCCTGGCACCTCTTCAATTTTTAATTGTGAATTTTTAGTTTTAAGTTCCGGACTATCACAACTGAAAATTAAGAATTTAAAACTAAAAACTCTGTGTCATATCAGGTCATCGCCCGCAAATACCGGCCCCAGCGTTTCGCCGACGTGGTCGGGCAGGAGCACGTCACGCAGACACTGGCCAACGCCATCACCCAGAAGCGCATCGCCCACGCGTACCTTTTTTGCGGCCCGCGCGGAACGGGCAAGACCACCATCGCGCGCATCTTCGCCAAATGCCTGAACTGCACCGGCGGGCCGAAAATTGATTTCAATGACCAGGACACGCGGGTCCAGGAGATCACCGAAGGTCGCTCACTCGACGTGCTGGAAATTGACGGCGCCAGCAACAACGGCGTCGAACAAGTGCGCGAGCTGCGCGAGACCTGCAAATACGCGCCGGCCAATTCGCCGTTCAAAATCTACATCATCGACGAAGTTCACATGCTCTCCACGGCGGCCTTCAACGCGCTGCTGAAAACCCTGGAAGAGCCGCCTGCCCATGTGAAGTTCATGTTCGCGACGACCGATCCGGAGAAAGTCCTGGCCACGATCCTGTCCCGCTGCCAGCGCTTTGATCTGCGCCGGATTCCATCCGCGCTCATCACCAAGCACCTCGCGGAAATCGCCGGCAAGGAAAAGGTCACCATTGACGCCGCCGCGCTGCACGCCATCGCGCGCGGGGCCGACGGCGGCATGCGCGACGCCGAATCCACGCTGGACCAGCTCATCAGCTTTTGCGGCGACAAAATCGAGGAGGCCGACGTGCTCTCCATGTTCGGCCTGGCGGCGCAAAACCAGATCTTGAAATTGAGCCACGCCGTTCTCGCCGGGGAAATTTCCATCGCCCTGACCCAGCTCGACGAGCTCGCGCGCGGCGGCAAGGATCTCGGCCGGCTGCTGGGCGACCTGCTGAACCATTTTCGCAATCTGCTGATTTACCAGGTTTCCAAGGGCGATTTAAACCTGCTCGAAGCATCCGAAGCCGAGGTCGCCGCGCTGAAAGAACAGTCCGCGCTGGCGGATACCGGCGCCTTCACCCGCATCCTCGAAGTCTTGGCCGACGCCGAACTGCGCCTGCGCGATGCCGCGTCGAAAAAAATTCTCCTGGAAGTCTCGCTGCTCCGCGCCATCGAGGCACGCAATGCCCTGCCGCTCGACGCCGTGCTGCGCCAGCTCAACCAGTTGCGCGGAGCCGGCGGCGCGACCGCGCCGCCCGTTCCCGCCATAACCCCGGCCAGAACCGTTTCCCCGCCGCCGGCTCCGGCGCCCATTCACAAAACCGCAGTCCCCGCCCCGGCGCCCGCGCCGGTCACCCAGCCCGGCGCTCCCATCCCCTTTGCCGGCGATTTGAGCGGACTCTGGCACAGCTTGGTGGACGCCGTCGGCCGCGCGAGTCCGTTCACCCGCGGCTACCTGATTGACGCGCATCCGGTTTCATTTGTGAAAGGTGTTTTCGTCATCGGCTTCGATCCTGAATTTGAGGATCACCTTGGCCTGGTCGACAACGCGCGGAACCATACGCTACTGGCCGCCAAGCTGGCCGAGCTCGGCCACGCCCAAGCGATGATCAAATTCATCAAGGCTGAGGCGCCCACCGGCTGGGAGCGCAAGCCCGCCGCCGTGACCGCCTCCGCTCCGGTTGCGACCAAAGCAGCGACCGCCACGGCCAAACCGGGCGAAGCCGCAACGGCCGCGCCGGCCGAGAAAAAATCCGCGCCCGTCGCCTTCAACAAGGACGAATTCAAAAACGATCCGCTCATCCAGAAGGCGCTGGAGATTTTCAAAGGCACCATCGTGGAAGTGCGCGCCTGATTTAATCCCCAACTTCGAACTCCCAACTCACAGCCCCTAAACTTATGTCCAGCATCGGTAAACTCATGAAGCAGGCTGCGAAAATGCAGCAGCAAATGGAACAGATCCAGGCGCAGCTCGCCGCGCGCACCGTCGAGACCACCAGCGGCGGCGGCGCGGTGAAGGTCGTCGCCAAATGCGACGGCTCGCTCGCGTCCATCAAGATTGATCCGCAGGCGCTGAATCCCTCCGACGCGCAGCTCGTCGAGGACATGATCCTCACCGCCGCGAACCAGGCGCTCAGCCAGGCCAAGGAAATCTCCAACACCGAGATGGGCAAGGCCACGGCCGGATTCAATCTGCCGGGACTGATGTGAAGCGCGTTTCAGCGAGAAGCGTTTAAGCGTTGAATTGGTTCAGAAAGTTCACGTTTCAACGTTTCAACTTTTCAACGCTTTAACGATTCAACGAATGCTCCCCTCCCCCATCATCGCGCTGACCGCTGCGCTCGCCAAGCTGCCCGGCATCGGGCCGCGTTCGGCCGAGCGCATTGCGCTGCATCTGGTGCAGGCGGAGGCGGCCGCGGTGAAGCAGCTGGCGGACACCATGCTGACCGCGCGCGAACGCATCCGCTTCTGCGAAACTTGCGGCGCGCTCACGGAAACCTCCCCCTGCCCCACCTGCGCCGATTCGCGGCGCGACGCCACCCTCGTCTGCGTCGTGGAAAGAGCCGTGGATATTTTGAGCATCGAAAGGTCGGGGACGTACCGGGGCAAATTCCATGTCCTGGGCGGAAAAATCTCGCCGCTCGACGGCGTGGAACCCGACGATCTCCGGATTGGCGACCTGGAAAAGCGGCTGACCCTCGAGCCGGTCCGCGAACTCATCATCGCGCTGGGAACGGATGTGGAGGGCGACGCCACGAGCAATTATCTGGCGAAACGCCTCGCGCGCCCCGGCCTGAAAATTTCCCGCATCGGCTTCGGCCTGCCCGCCGGGAGCGGACTGGAATTTGCGGACGACCTCACGCTCAACCGCGCGCTCGAGGGCCGCCGCGAAATGCACTGACCCGGGCCGCGTCCGACCGGCGGCTCGACCTGGATGTCATTTTCAGCCCCCCTTCAACGCTTCAACAATTCAACATTTTTTCGCCACTCGCACTGGCCATCTTCCATCTTCCATCCGCCACTCGCCCCTCGCACTCGCCCCTGGCCCCTCATTCGATGTTCGAAGTTCAATGTTCATTGTTCGATGTTTATTAAAGTGCCCGCCACTCCCTGTGGTGCCATCTGCCATCCGCCACTGGCCCTCGCCCCACACGACTTCACCAGGGAGACCGGCCATCAGATTATCACACGCCCTGGATCAGGCCGCTCCACCCGAAAATTCTTCTTTTTTGCCGGTGTGGCTCGCACTTTTCGTCCCATCCGGTCACCCGGCGTGTTCAATCTGATATTTCGCCATTCGCTATTCTCGATCCTCAATCCTCGCTGGCAACGGCCGAATCCCCAACAATCGGATACTTTCCGAAGAACCAGCGTGTGACTGGAGGTGATCCGTGGTGACCCTACTGCCGGCACCTGCGGATGATGTGGGGTGTTCACCCCACTTGCGAGACCAGTGAACCAAATTAACCTCATTGATGAACCCTTGCACGAAGCAAGACGTTTCATTGCAAGTAGCGATGAGATTTCCAGGAATGTTTCATGGAAATTGTCATGGCCTTGAAAAGCTGAAGAAAAATAACGAGCGGTCAACCACAAACACTGCAATCATATGAACCAATACAAAAATCCAAACTGGTGGAACCAGGATAACGACTCCGCATGGGAACGAACCAAGGCCGCCTTCAAGCGGGATTGGGACCAGACCAAGCATGACATGGGCGGCCACCAGCCGGACACGGATCAAAAAATCGGCAATACCACCCGGCAGGCCTCCGGGAAGGAAGCCATCCCGCCGCGCGGCGTGCCGACCTATGAAGAGGTGGAGCCTGCCTATCGCTACGGTTTCGGCGCCCGTTCGAAATACGGCGCTGAATTTCCTGCCTGGGATTATCAACTGGAAACCCGGCTAAAAGGCGAATGGGAAGAAATTGCTCCGGCCAGCAGGCAAACCTGGATGCAAGACCGCGACGCCATCCGTCGCGGGTGGGACTATGAGGAAGAAGACGTTGTCGAGACCGCCGACAAGTAACTTTCAAATCACCGTTACTAAAATGAAATCCGGGCCAAGCGATTGGCCCGGATTTTTTTCTCTGAAGGCGGTGAGATCCTTTCGGGCAATTGGCATCGTTTGCGGTTCACCCCCCCCACTCGAAAGTAATTTCTCGCTGGCGGGTTGCCAGTGGCGCTGCCACCGGCCCGCACTTTTCGTCCTGTCCGGGCGCCCGGCGTGTTCAATCTGATATTTCGCCATTCGCGATCCTCAATCCTCGCTAGCAACGGCGGCATCTCCACCCACCGGATGCTTTCCGCAGCCTCAGCGTGTGACTGGAGGTGATGCGTGGTTACCGTCCTGCCGGCACCTGCGGATGCTATGGGGTGTTCACCCCATGGCCCGGTGTCAGGTCCTGAACTATTCTCACTGCATGAACCAACAACATTATTTCCAAAGTCAGAAATCTGAAGATTCAGCCCATTTGGGGTCAATTCATGTCCCAGCGCCGGTTAAGACACCCAACCACAACCAACGGCATGCCGTTGTAAAACCTTCCCATGCTGACATCGCCCGTCGGGCATACCATCTGTTCTCCGCGAGTGGATCCATTCCCGGACATGATGTGGAGCATTGGCTTCGCGCTGAAGCCCAGTTAACCGTAGCGTAAGCCATCGCGTACACCGGTGCATCCGCTGAAAACCTTTGCGGATCCGGTAGGGAAACACCCCATGGCGCGAAGCCATAGCCAGTCTTAAGGTTCAAACATGTCAATTCTCCTTATCGTACTGGTTGTGTTATTGCTCGGGGGCGGCGGCGGCTACTACTACAACCGGCGCCGTTAACTTGGTGCGATTTCCTGCCGGTGTCGATTTGTTCACGCCGCGCGAGGAATTGTTTGCGTAGGCTTAAGACCGGCGCGGTACCAAAATCGCCTATCACGAGTGCGGCGAGCATGCGGTGCATCCCTGATTTTATGCCAACCGAACGCATCAATGTTTTCACCGTCGGTTTCACCAAAAAAACCGCCGGTCAATTTTTTGAGAAATTGCGCGCCGCCGGCGTCAAGCGCGTGGTGGATGTCCGGCTCAACAAGGTTTCGCAGCTTGCCGGTTTCAGCAAAAGGGACGACCTGAAATATTTTTTGAAGGAGATCCTCGATGTGGAATACGTCGAAGCACCGTTGCTCGCGCCCTCCCGACCGATGTTCGACGCCTATAAAAAGGGCAACGGCAGTTGGGACGCCTACGAACATGATTTTCTCGGCTTGATGGCCGAGCGCCACATTGAGGACAAAATTGACCCGTTGCTTCTGTCCGGCGGCTGCCTGCTATGCAGCGAGGACACGCCGCATCATTGTCACCGCCGCCTGGTCGTGGATTACCTCCAAAAACGCTGGGGCAACCTCTCCATCCAGCACATCGTCTAAACGCGATCGCGAGCCATTAGTAGCCTCGGGAACGCCTGTCCAACCGAAAAAATCCTTCTCCGCCCGGGGGGAGAAGGTGGCCGCGGGCCGGATGAGGTGAAGCTGGCTTGATTGCCCGTGGCGCTGCCACCGGCTCGCACTTTTCGTCCCGTCCGGGTAGCCTAAGAGTTAAATTCAGGCGTCATGCTCAAGGCCCGCAAAAAAATACAAAAAACCGCGCGCAAGCCGGCAAAATCATCGAGCGTGGTGGTGATTTGCAAACGCACCGGCCGGGTCCTTTACGAAGGCTCAGCCAATGACGAGGGTTGATCAGTGATGGCCGTCCTGCCGCTGCCCCGCCGGAAAATGGCCCGTGCGGCATGCACTGTCACCAGCTCTGGTGACAAGACGAAAATCCCCATTCTGTTAATCTAAAGACGTTGGAAGTAGTGACTCCAACCGAAAAGATTTAAAGTGTTGTTGAAAAAGCCCGGAGTAGTGTCCGGCCTCTTTTTTTTGCCGACAAGCCAATTATCTGCCAATTTCATTGGGGTTTCAAGGTTATTTTCAAAAAACTTCGGGTAACGGGGGTTAACCAGAACCGACTATCCAGCTAGATTTACTTGCAGTTTTACTGGCAGTCGAAAGCCCCATTGAACACGCCTCTGCCCGGACGGGACGAAAATCCGAAGGAAGATTTTCGGGTGGAGCGGCCTCGGCCGGGGCTTGTGATAATTTTGCCGAAGCGGATGGTACTTGACCCTGCGCTTATTAATTCCGCTGCAGGTTTGCTTACGGCTTGGGATATCCCCAGACCCAGTCGCCATGTTTGACATTCGCGAGAGTTCCGGGCTGGCCATCGTCATCCCTTTCATTCCAGCCGACGGAGTAGAGCAGAAACTTCCCGCCCTCCGTGCGCCGATAATGCAATGGCTCCCCGCCGATGATGTCGTGCGGCAGTTCCTCGATGAACCTCGGCACCAGCGCACCCAAGGTTGCCGGATAATATCCAAACGCAAGGCGGTAACGCTCCAGCGCACATACGATCTGGGCTTCGTTGGCCAGGGTTTGGTTAAATGCCAGGGATTGTTCTGCCTTGGTAAAATTGGGAATGGCAATGGCGGCCAGAAGCTTGAAGGGCGATTTATGCTTTAAAAACCGGTCAACTTCGCGGGATGCTGCTTCACATTTGCGCGGCACAATCGTGTCGTCCGCGATGTCAAAGCCTGCCAGCGGCTTCTGTTCAAGCGTGGCGACGTTAACCATGTTTTGATAGGTCCAGCCGCGTGGCCAGAACCACGAGATAATTTTGGTCGTCCACTTTGCTTTCACCGAATTATTGATATTGAACAGGCTTGGGATCCAGTCGATTTGAGCGGTGCGGCTTAAACCTGCCGCTTCGTCTTTGAATGCTTCAAACACGAACGGCGTCAGGTTGATGTCTGCGAGTTGTTTTTGCAATGTGGCCAGTTGCGGCGCCTGCCAGGCGTGAATCTGGAAACCGTTCGCGACGGTGTCCACAAAAAGTCTGCTGACGGCGACGTTGATCATCGCCGACACTAAGATCATTGGTTTGCCCGTCGGCGCGGCTTCCAGCAAACGACACATGTCATGCATCAACGTCAATTCCTCCAACGCCTGGTCTGGCTGGCCCAGCAGTAAATCACATTTGGCACGCTGCGCGAGCGTCTGGGCAACAATCCGAACGCTCACGAAGTTCGGAACCGGTTGTTCAGCTAGCTTGGAATAGTCCCCGCCCATTCGCGCATAAGGACGTTTGAGCGCCTCGCGAATCAAGTTGAAGTTCGTGCGAAACTGGTCGCTCCAAGCCAGGTAATTGCGCGCCGCAGATTCGGTCTTAATCTCACTGGTCGTGTCTGGATTTTTAAAGGGATCTTGCAATTGTTCGCCATGATGTCCCCGGATAAACCAATCGGCCATCTTCGGTGCCTCGAAAAAATTCTCATCATCCGACACGGGCGGCGGAATATAGGCGTTCCAATCCATCTCCGTCCCTTTGGCTTTGAATTCGCGTTTGCATTTGTTCCACGCGTGCCAGCCGCGCCAATCTTCTTCGGCATAAAATAGCGTCGCCAACAACCCCAACCCCAGAAAAATAAACAGCAACCACCGAAGAAAGGTTTTCATGTGATGTTTGATACAAGTTTGTCAAGACAGCGTCAATCGCGCAACCGCGTGGGATATCTGCCTTCGTATCCCACACGAGTTTATGGGAGCCATGCCTCAAAACTACGGCAGAGTGTTTGCAAAGTTAAGAACCCTTTTTCCTTATTGCACGTTTCGATCCGTCAGCGGCGACCAGTCGTAATTGTAGGCGTGACCATCGGTATAGGTCAAATAGGGATCCTCAATGGGGTTAAAATTGTCGTAGTTGGCGAACTGAGCATGACCATCCACCAGCAGCAGATTCATACCCGATGGGCTGTGGGCATTATCCGTATATGGCGGAAGATCGCTCAAGAAGAACCGATTCCCCGCCTGGCTGCTGGTATAACAGGCTTGCAGGATTTTCCCTGATGAATATTGAACCTCGGTGGTTCGATGCCGGGTCGGGGAGGCGGGCACTGGCGGCGAACCGCTCGGCTGAGCCAGCGAGCCGTAAAACGCCAGATAATAGTAATACGAAGTCGGCACCGTGATGTCGCTGGCCGATTTGCCGTTCATTGGCCCGAACCACTGCGCCTCCAGCACGCTGAAAGCCGTCCCTGTTTCGAGTGGACACTGGAAGATGGCCGGGGTGGTGTTTTTCAGGTAGGGTTGCAACAGATTGGGCAGGTCAATCAGCGGCATCACCCAGAAATTATTGCCCGACTGAGGGAAACAATCTTGAAAGTCGCCTGCGTATAAGCTCTGCGCGAGGCCGAACTGCTTCAGGTTGGAAAGGCAATTGACGGCTTTGGCCTTCTTCTTGGCGGCAGCCAAAGCCGGGAGCAGCAGCGCCGCCAGAATCGCGATTATGGCGATGACCACGAGCAGCTCGATGAGCGTGAACGCGCGGCGCAGGTTCATGTCTTTATGACACCGTAGTTTCACATTTGTTTCAACTGGGATTACCGCCCAGACAGAATTCCACCGCCGGCTCGCGATGTAAACCGCGATTGCGGGACTGCCACTCCAAACTGTGGCCCCGGGTCATAATTGTCCCGTAAAATAGAAATCACCGGTGGCAGGGTCCATAAAACCAGCTTGAGAAGAATTATAGCGAATGGCAATCCATACGCTGACTCCTTTTTTGCCCAATACCTGCTCAACAATTGTCCAGTCTTCTGACGGCTTGCGCTTACAGATATAAAAATCGACTATTTTCGGTTTATCCGTCCGGTAATACTCCATGTGCGCATCGGCAAATGGATCACGATACCAAAGTAATGCGCCATAGATGTCGGTTGCACTAACGTGCCGCCCGTCCGCTTCGACTTCAAAAGTGACTCCTGTATCAACGTCCCTGAGTATATAGGGAAGCGTGATAGTTTTATAGGCGGATATGGAAGCTATCCAGTTTGAACCTGAGATGCTATTGTGGAGGTAAACGTAGATGTTCGGGTTGTAGGCGCCATTGGTGCCCACCGAATCCCAATAATGATTGTGGCTGCCTTTCGGCTCACGCTCATCCGGTTTGTTGGCCTGGATTTCGTACCCATCGGCCAGCCGGAGATTTACCAACCAGTTCGACCCGGACGTTTCGTTATGAAAGTTGAAAACCACGCTGGCTTCGGAATTTTTCGCCGACCAGGTAGTAATGCTACCCTTGGGTTCGCGCTGGCTGTCAGTGTAAACCTTGTATTGAGGAGGCGTCGCTATCGTGACATCCGGTGGGCGGCTGCTCGCAACTTTTGGAGTCGACGTGGAACAACCAGCCAAAGCCAATGTCAGTGATGCTAAAATAATAAGTGAGGTGCGATTTTTCATGCTCTCCTGTCAAACAACCAACTCACGATAAAGTTGCGCGCGCTGCGTCTTAACGTACCAGCCACCGCCGACTCGCGGCTTGAACCGCGATTTCGGAGCGGCAAGCGCCAACTGCTCCGGCCGGTTTGTCATCGTCATGGTGTCTTCCATGTAGGCGTCAGACCAATATTTCCATTGGCAGTTTCGACCACGCAATGCTGGCCGGGTGCGGTAGTAATCGTGGGTCTGCTCAAGGTGTCAACTGCCCCGTTTTGGTGGGTCAGCTCAATCACGAAATCAATCTCGATGCCATCGGTAAGGTGTTTGCCGGTGAGTGTGCAGCTTCCTTGACCTCCGAGGGTGAAGTGCTGTGGTGTCCCTTCCACAAGCTCCACGACACCCAAATCTTTCGTAATGGAAAGCTTGTGTGCCGAGTGCTGCTTCGAGCAACCGATGATAAATACGGCCATCATAGCTGCCGTAGTGATATGTAATATTCGCATAAAGTGTGAAACGATGCCTAACTTAGCTGAGCCACCGCCGACACGTGGCGAGAACCGCGAAAGCGGACACCCCGAGCCATCAGCGGGTGGCAACTTGAAACTCCACGTCATCGCAATGCTGCCTTTCCGCCAATATGGCTGACACCGTTGGTGGCATTCCCGCCGACAAGCATCCAAATCGTCCCGTTCGTATTGTTGAATTCCCGGTTTGCTACATTATAGCGCTCGATGTAAATCGCGCATTCTTCCGCCGGCACTCCCTCCTGGCCCTTGTATGCTGAAACCGTAATGGTTTGATTTAGATTCTGATCTGACTCGTTTTTGATCACCTGGGAGACATTCACTCTATACTGTGTGAAAGGATACCTTGGCAACGGCCAAGGATTGTCGATCAAACGGACGCGAAGGACTGCCACTGCTTTTCTAGCCAACTCGTCATCAAACATTTTGTCGGCTGCTTGAGCCAACAACCCAACGGCGACAAAAATAATAATGGCGATAGTTTTCATAATCCTGTCAATCGGTTTAGGACTACTTGATTTGTCGAACCATCCGCTGCCAAGTCGACAGTGGCCTCGATATCGCCATTGCCTAGCTGTCTCCAAGACCAGCGACCCGCCACAAACTTGGGTGGCTGTCCATCATGAAAGGGCTCGCATTGATATACCGTGGCAGCCTTCTCGTTTGCCAGGTGTATAGCGACTGCCTTGGCTTGATCTTCGGTCAGCGATGCGTGCTGGTGCGTGCTTGTGCAACTAACTAGCAGGAGCGCGAAAAGAATGATTCGTGATGTTTTCATAATGTGTCTGCGATCCGCCTCCGAAAGTAGCCACCATCAATTCGTGGCGTGAACCGCGAAATCGGAATTGCCAGCGTCAAGGGGATTCCTGGTAATTATTAGGCAACGTCATAAATATATCTAGAACCCTTGGGGTGGTGGGTTTTGGCTATCCAATAACTGTAGAACAACACGATTTGTAGAACCATCCATCGCAACCTCGACTGTAGCCTGAATGTCTCCGCGCCCGAATCCTTGGCGCGCAACCCAAAGCCAATGACCTGCCACAAACTGTGCCGACTTACCAGCGACAAAAGGCTGGTGCTGATAAAGTGTGGATG
>CAIQEI010000091.1 GCA_903870815.1 uncultured Verrucomicrobia subdivision 3 bacterium | reverse complement strand
TGAGCAAGGAATTCATCAAGATCGGCGGCGCCCGGGAGCACAATCTCAAGAACCTTACGCTGCAGATACCGCGCGACAAACTGGTCGTGGTTACCGGCCTCAGCGGCAGCGGCAAGTCGTCCCTCGCCTTCGACACGATCTATGCCGAGGGCCAGCGCAAATATGTCGAAAGCCTTTCGGCCTACGCGCGGCAATTTCTCGACCAGTTGCAAAAGCCGGATGTGGATTTCATCGAGGGCCTGTCGCCGGCGATCGCGATCGAGCAGCGCAGTTCCGGCAGCAGCCCGCGCTCGATCATCGCCACCACGACGGAGATATACGATTATCTGCGCCTGCTTTACGCGCATATCGGCCAGGCGCATTGCCCGGAAACCGGCGTGCCAATCTCCACGCAAAGCACCAGCGACATCGTGGATAAAATCCTCGCGCTGCCGCCCAAAACCAAAGTCATGCTGCTGGCGCCGGTCGTGCGCCGACAGAAAGGCGAGTTCCGCGATGTGTTTGAGCGCCTGGCCCGCGAGGGCTTTGTGCGCGTCCGCGTGGATGGCGAAATCCTGGAGCTCGGTGAAAACATCGCGCGCATCAAGCTTGATAAAAAACGATTTCACCACATAGAAGCCGTGGTGGACCGGCTGGTGATCGACGACAAAATCCGCGTCCGCCTCGGCGATTCCGTCCAGACCGCGCTGCGCCTCGGCGAAGGCGTGATGTTTACCCTGCACCAGCTTCCGGAAGACGCCAAAGTCCAAAGTCCAAAGTCCAAAGCCGGCGAACCGTTTGCCACTCCGCAGTCCGCACCCCGCACTCCGCAATCGGATGAGTGGGTCGAAACTTTGCACTCGAACAAAATGTGTTCGCCGGCGACCGGCAAGAGCTACGACCCGCCGACGCCAAAACATTTTTCCTTCAACGCACCCGCCGGCGCGTGTCCCGTCTGCCACGGCCTCGGCCAGAAGATGGTTTTCGACGAGGCGCTCGTCGTGCCGGATATGGCACTACCGCTCGACGGCGCAATCCAGCCGTGGCGGCGCGCGGGCAAGCGGCTGATCATTTATTACAAGGCCATGCTGCGCTCGGTCGCGGCTCATTTCAACGTCAGCACCGAGACGCCTTACCAGGATTTGCCGGAGGCTTTCAAGCAGGTGTTGCTCCACGGCTCCGGCGCGGACGACATCGAATTCAAGTTCTGGCGCGCGGGAAAGGTCAGCTCCATCCTCCGTCCGTTTGAGGGCGTCCTGCCGAACCTCGAACGGCTCGCGACCGACAGCGAGAGTGAATTTATCCGCAACCGGCTCAAGGCCTACATGACCCCGCAATTCTGCGATGCCTGCCGCGGCAAGCGGTTGAAGCCGGAAATCCTGGCCGTGACCCTAGGGGGCGAACAATTTGTCTCCCAACTTAAAACCAAGAATACAAAAACTAAAACCCTTAAAATCCCCGGCCAGTCCATCATGGACGTGTGCGGCCGGTCGGTGGAAAAGGCGGACGAGTTTTTCGCCTCACTGAAGCTGACGGAGTTCGAGCAGAAAATCGCCGCCGAAGTCGTCAAGGAAATCCGCGCCCGGCTCGGATTCCTGAAAAATGTCGGCCTGGGCTATCTCACGCTCGACCGTGAAAGCGGCACCTTGTCCGGTGGCGAGGCGCAGCGGATCCGGCTCGCGACGCAGATCGGCGCGGCGCTCGTGGGGGTGCTGTATGTCCTGGACGAGCCGAGCATCGGCCTGCACCAGCGGGACAACGACCGCCTGCTCGCCACGCTGCGCGGCTTGCGCGATCTGGGCAACACGGTTTTGGTGGTCGAGCATGATGCCGACACGATCCGCGCGGCGGATTACATTCTGGATCTCGGCCCCGGCGCGGGCGTCCACGGCGGCGAACTGGTGGCGGCGGGCACATTGCCGGAAATTCTCGCGGCCAAAAAATCGCTCACCGGCCGGTATCTGACCGGCGAACTGGAAATACCGGTGCCCAAGAAAAGAATCGTGCCGACGGAAGAAAAAGGGTGGCTGGAAGTCATCGGCGCGACGGAAAATAATTTACAGAACATTGACGTGCGGATTCCGCTCGGCACGTTCACGTGCGTCACCGGCGTGAGCGGCTCGGGCAAGAGCACGCTGGTCAGCGACATTTTACAGCGCGCGCTGTTCCGCAAGTTTTTCGGCTCCAAGGAGCGGCCCGGCGAGCACAAGACGTTACGCGGTTTTGAATCGCTCGACAAGGTCATCGTGATCGACCAGTCGCCGATCGGGCGGACGCCGCGCAGCAATCCCGCGACCTACACCGGGATGTTCAATCATATCCGCGATCTGTTCGCCCGGCTGCCGGCGGCCAAGGTGCGCGGTTATGAGCCGGGGCGCTTCAGTTTCAACGTCAAGGGCGGGCGCTGCGAAAAATGCGAAGGCGACGGCGTGCTGAAAATCGAGATGAATTTTCTGCCGGCGGTCTACGTGACCTGCGAGGCCTGCAACGGCAAACGCTACAACCGCGAGACGCTGGAGATCGCCTACAAGGGCAAAAATATCGCGGACGTATTGGACCTGACCGTGGAGGAGGCGGTGACATTTTTCCGCGCGGTGCCGAAGATTTTTGATCCGCTGCTGACGCTGGCGGAGGTCGGGTTGGGCTACATCCGGCTGGGCCAGCAGGCGACGACCTTGAGCGGCGGCGAGGCCCAGCGGGTGAAGCTGGCGACGGAATTGACGCGCAAGGCCACCGGCCGGACGCTCTACATTCTGGATGAACCGACCACCGGCCTGCATTTTCACGACGTGGCGAAGCTGCTGGAGGTTTTATTCCGTCTGCGCGACACCGGCAACACGCTGCTCATCATTGAGCACAACCTGGACGTGATCAAAACGGCGGACTGGATCATTGATCTCGGACCCGAAGGCGGTTCCGGCGGCGGCAAAATCGTGGCCGAAGGCCCGCCGGAAAAGATCATCCACTGCGCCGCGAGCTTCACCGGGCATTATTTGAAAAGTGTCCTGGCCTGAGGCGAGAGATTTACCGCTTTTTTCGTGCGGCCACGTCGTTTAGATTCAGCGCATGGACTTTTTGCGGCGATGGCTTTTGCTGGGTGGTGCGCTCGTTCTGAGCGGCAGCCAGCTATTCGCCAGCGGCACCCGGGAAGAACGCGCTTACGCCGCCGCCGCCGCCCCGTTTCAAGCCGAGTTGTGGGGCCGCGCGGCGACGAACCTCGTCCGGTTCATCAACCAATATCCCGATTCTGCCCGCGCGCCGGAGGCGGTGCTGCTGCTGGCCCAGGCGGAATTCCGGTTGGGTAATTTCACGAACGCCAGGCTGACCCTGAGCGACACCAACCACATGGTCCGGGCGCAGGCCGCCGGTCTCGCCGACGAATATGTCCGATGGATCGGTGAGGCGCAATTCGCGGCCGGCGATGCCGCCGACGCGGCGGAAACCTGGGTTTCACTGACGAGGGATTATCCAAAATCGCCCTGGTGCCTGACGGCCACGGTTTCGGCGGCGGCCGCCTGCGCCCAGCTGGGCGACTGGCGGCAACAGGACGCGCTCTTGGAAGACACGAACGGCGTCTTTCAGCGCGCAGTGCAACGGGATTCCGGGAACCCGCTGGTTCTGTCCGGGCAACTGGCGCGGGAGAATTCAAAGTATCAGCAGGGTGATTTTCCGGGCGCGCTGCGGGTTTACAGTTGGCTGACCAATCAATGGCCGTCGCTTAGCCAGGTCCAGCAATGTCAGGCCACTTACCTTGGTCATCTGGCCAGCCTGGAGTCGGGAGATTTTGCCGGCGCGCTGGCGGCCGCGACGAACCTGGTGCAGGCGGCGCGCTCCCCGCCCAACCCTTACTGGCTGGCCGCCGGCTGGGCAGCCCAGGGTGCGGCGCTAAAATCGCTGGGCCGGACGAATGATGTCCTGCTGGCTTATCAGCAAAACCTTTCGCCGGGCACGCCGGCGAAGAATCAGCGACAGGCGATCCTCGAAATCGCGGCGCTGGCCGTGGCGGCAGGCGATTGGACCAATGCGGCGGCGATGCTCGATCAGTTTTTCCGGCAATTCCCGGCGGCAGCGGAGGCGGAACTGGCGCTCCTCACGCTGGGCGAACTGCAATTGCAAGCCGGCGCGGGACCGCCGGCAGATACCAACCAGCTCATGGCGGCGCAGACCCATTTCAGCCAGTTCCTCGGGACGTTCATGAACAGTCCGCTGGCGGGCAAGGCGTATCTGGACCGCGGCTGGTGCGAATGGCTGGCGGGCAACACCAATGCCAGCCTGCCGGATTTCCGGGAAGCGGCGGCACGGCTGTCGCCCTCGGAGGATTTGGCGGTGGCGAAATTCAAGACCGGCGACGCCCAATTTGCGCTGGGAGATTTTTCCGGCGCCACGAATAATTATCAGGCGGTGCTGGACGATTTTGAAAATTTCCCGGGCGTCGAAGCCGCTTTGGGTGGTCGCGCGCTTTACCAGATTTTGCGCGCGGATCTGAACCTGGAGGATGAGGCGGGCGCGGCGGCGGCGATGCGGAAGTTGCTGGAGCAGTTCCCGACGAGCGGGTGGGCGGAGCACGGCCCTTTGCTTATGGGCGAGGCGTTTTCGGATTTCGGCCGGCCGGCTCAAGCCCGCGAAGTATTCCGGCAGTTTGCCGAAAAATATCCGGGCTCGACGCTCCGGCCGCAGGTGGAACTGGCGGTGGCGCGGACCTATGAGCGCGAGCAAAACTGGCCGGCGGCCACCACCAACTTCCAGGTTTGGATCCAAAATCACCCGACCAACGACCTGCTCCCGCAGGTGCAATATGCCCTGGGCCGGGCCAGTTACCAGGCCGGACAGGAGACGAACGCCCTCGCCGCCTTCACGGCCCTGGTCGCCCGATATCCGGCGGACACGAATGCCCCGCTGGCGCAGTGGTGGGTGGCGGACCATTTTTTCCGGCTGGGCGGAACCAACCTGCTGGCGGCCGAGCAGGATTATGAATTGATCTTCCAGACGCCGGCCTGGAAAAATTCCGCCCTGTATTACCCGGCGCAACTGATGGCGGGCCGGGCGGCCGCCGGGCGGCAGGATTTCCAGGACGCGGCGAATTATCTGGTCAAGCTGCTGGCGGACACGAACTGTCCGCCGCCGCTGCCGACCCAGGCAAAGTTTGTCTACGGGGGCGTTTTGATGCGCTGGGATTCAACGGACACGAACCGGCCGTTCGCCAATTTTGAACTGGCAACCAACGTGTTCACGCAAATCTGCCTGGACAATCCGACCAACGAGCTGGGCGCGCTGGCGGGCAGCGAACTGGGCGATTGCTATCTGCAACTCGGCGCGCTGGACGCGGCGATCAATGCCTACACGCAGGTTGCGAGTTCGCCGTTTGCCGGGATCGGCCTGCGCAGCCGGGCGCAGGTCGGGCTGGGGCGGGCGCTGGAGAAAAAAGCCGAGGCCGCGCCGCCGGACATGCGCCCGGCGCTGGTCGCCCAGGCGCTCAACAATTATCTGTCCGTGTTTGAATCCAGTTACGGGGCCGCGCTGCGCGACGGTGAATCGGCCGATGCTTTCTGGGTGAAGAAGGCGGGCTGGCAGGCGTTGCCGCTGCTCTCGGCGGATAATTGCCCCACCAATTTTTTTATCCAGATGGAGTCATTGCTGCCGCCGTTGAAGGAAGCCCTGGAAAAGAAAAAGGCGGCATTAAAATTTTAACATTCAGCTGGAACGCCGTTCCGTTTTGGGTGGAACGGCGTTCATAATTGACGGAAATCAAATCCAGTTCTTTCGCACCATCCACTGTTTGATGATTTGCGTCAGGCCGACGTAGCAGACGAGCGTGATGGCCAGCAGCGGCCAGAACTGCCAGGGCAGCGGCACGAAGCCCAGATACTGCGCCAGCGGCGAGAACGGCAGCCACGCGCCGGCACCCCTGATGGCGATGGTTGTCATCGTCAGTTGCCAGCTCGCCCGCGACTGGATGAACGGAATCTGGTTGGTGCGGATGACGTGGACGATCAGGGTCTGGGTCATCAGCGACTCCACGAACCAGCCGGTGCTGAACAGCGCGGCGGCGTAGGTGTGGTCGGTATCTACGGGATTAGCGAAGCGTGCGGACAGCGCCAACGGAGCGGCCAAAGTCACGTCGCTGCACTTGAAGAAAAACCACATCAACGCGTAGGTCGTGTAATCAAAAATGGAGCTGATCGGCCCGATGAACACGATGAACCGGGAAATTTCGCCCATGTGCCACGGGCGCGGCTTGGAGATGACCGCCGTGCCGACGTTGTCGGTCGGGATCGGCACCTGCGAGAAATCGTAGAGCAGATTATTCGACAGCACTTGGATCGGTTGCATCGGCAGATACGGCAGCCACGCGCTGGCGCCGAGCACGCTGAACATGTTGCCGAAGTTGGAACTCGCGCCCATGCGGATGTATTTCAATATGTTGACGAAAACTTTCCGGCCTTCGAGGACGCCTTCTTCCAGCACCATCAAATCTTTCTCCAGCAGGATCATGTCGGCGGATTCCTTGGCGATGTCCACGGCGGTGTCCACGGAAAGCCCCACGTCGGCGGCGCGCAGCGCGGGCGCGTCGTTGATGCCGTCGCCCATGAAGCCGACGACGTGCCGGTTCTTTTGCAACGCCTGCACGACGCGCTTTTTATGCGCGGGCGAGAGGCGCGCGAAAACGTCGGTCGTCTCCACTTCCCGGGCCAGTTCTTCGTCCGTCAATTTTTCCACCTGGCTGCCGAGCAGGATTTTTTCCGCGTGAATGCCGACTTCGCTGCACACTTTACGCGTGACGAGGTCGTTGTCGCCGGTCAACACCTTCACGGTGATGCCGTTTTGCCGCAGCGCGGTGATGGCCTTGGCGGCGGAATCCTTCGGCGGATCGAGAAAGGCCAGGTAGCCGGTCAAAACCAGATCGCTTTCGTCCGCCTTGGTGAAGCTGGTTTGCGCGCCGAGTTTTTTCGTGGCCACGGCGAGCACGCGGAAGCCGTCCTCGCTCAAGTCGTTCACCTGCTGCACAAGGTCGCCCACGAGAATCGGCTCCATCGGCAGGATTTCGCCGTCGCTCTCGAAGTGCGAGCATTTGGCGAACACCGCTTCGGGCGCGCCTTTGGTGAGCAACTGGCGTTCGCCGCTCGGCAGTTCGATGGCGACGGACATCATGCGGCGCGAAAAGTCGAACGGGATTTCGTCCACCATCTTGTATTGGTCGACGCCGAGTTCGCCGTGCAGCTCCTTGTATTTCAGCACGGCGCGGTCGAGGACGTTTTTCAAGCCGGTCTGAAAATGGCTGATGAGATATGCGTCGCGCAGCACGTCTTCGCTTTCCTTCTTGAACACGTCCACGTGCAGCTCGAGGATGACGTGGTCAATGGTCAGCGTGCCGGTCTTGTCGGTGCAGAGCACGTCCATCGCCCCGAAGTTCTGGATGGAATTCAGCTTTTTGACGATGACCTTCTTCTTCGCCATCGCCAGCGCGCCCTTGGAAAGGCAGACGGAAACGATCATCGGCAGCATTTCCGGCGTAAGCCCCACGGCCACGGCCATCGCGAAGAAAAACGCATCCCTCCAGTTGTGCTTGAACAGCCCATTGATGAGGAAAACCATTGGCACCATCACCAGCATGAACGACAGCATCAGCCAGACGTATTTTTTAACACCCCGGTCAAAGGCCGTCTCGACCTGCTGGCTCGCGAGGCTGCTGGCCATCTTGCCGAAGTAAGTCTGCGCGCCAGTCGCCAGAATGACGGCCGTGGCTGCGCCGCTTTCCACGCTGGTGCCGAGGAAGCAGAGGTTGGTGTGTTCGATGGGGGAAACGCCGGGACGCGTGTCGGTGGCTTCGTGCTTCTCCACGGGCAGCGATTCGCCGGTGAGCGTGGCCTGGATGATGAATAAGTCTTTGGCCGCGATCAACCGCACATCGCCAGGAATCATATCGCCCGCCGAGAGTTTGACGATGTCGCCGGGAACCAGTTGTTGCAGCGGAATTTCTTTTTGTTGTCCATCGCGCACGACGGTGGCGGTGACTTTGATCATCGCCTTGAGTTTGGCCGCCGCGTTATCAGCTTTGGTCTCCTGCACGAAGCGCAAGGTGACACCCAGCACGACCATCAGCAGCATCACCGTGCCGGCGCGCAGGTCACCGGTGGCATACGAGATGGTCGCCAGCACCGTAAGCAAAATCACCAGCGGATTGCGCACAGCAGTCCACAGCCGGTGCAGCCACTCGTGTTTTTTTTCCTGGCCGACTTCATTGGGGCCGTATTGCGCCAGCCGCACCTCCGCCTCGGTTTCCGTCAGGCCATTCGGCGAAGAGCCGAGCGCTTGCAAGACGGCGGCGCTGTCCCGCGTGGCGGCCTCGCTCAGGGCGTCAACGGTGCGCGATTGATTCAATGGATTGATGATGGCCATGGGTTTTTCGTATTAAAGATTCCTGAACCGCGAATGAAACGGCATTGACGATTCTGCGGTCATTTTGCTCGGGCCGAATAAATCGGGCAAGCCTGCGGAGAAATTTTCTTTCCGACCGCGCGCTTGCACGTTTGGGGCGAATCAGCTAGCTTGGAACCGTTCGGGGAGCTAACCACGTCGCGGATGCGGCGCAAAGGCTGAGAGGGTTGCGCGGGAGCGCGGCCGACCCATGGAACCTGATCCGGGTAATGCCGGCGTAGGCAGGCACTGGGTGCCGACACCTTCTCCCGCTTTCCGACAGGCTCGCACCGAGAAAATAATTTATGATCGCGACCAAAGAATCGTTCGAACCGCACAGCAGCGAGCAACTGCCCAATTCCAAGCGCGTTTACGTCCCGGGCAAGCTCCATGCCGGGGTGCGCGTGCCGATGCGCGAAATCAAGCTCACGCCCACCAAGAAGTCCGAGTGCGATGTCATCGTCAACCGCCCGGTGCGCGTTTATGATTGCTCCGGGCCGTGGGGCGATCCGGCGTTCACCGGCACCTCCGAGGAAGGTTTGCCCGCGCTGCGCCGCGACTGGATTCGGCAGCGCGGCGACGTGGAGGAATACGAAGGCCGCGAAGTGAAGCCGCAGGACAACGGCTATCTCTCCGGCAAACACGCCGAATTCGCCAGCGCGGCGGAGAAGAACCGGCTCGTGGAATTTCCCGGCTTGAAAGGCCAGCGTCGCCGGCCCTTGCGGGCCGCCAAGGGGCATCCCGTCACCCAGCTTTGGTATGCGCGACAGGGCATCATCACGCCGGAAATGGAATTCATCGCCATCCGCGAGAACATGGGCCGCGCCCGCATTTCGGACATGGCCAACGACATCGTCCGCAACCAGCTCGACAAACAGCACGCCGGTTCCCAGCAGCTCGCGGGCAGCGAATTCACGCCATCGGTTTTCAAAAAGTTTCCGCAGCGAATTCCGAAGGAGATCACGCCGGAGTTTGTGCGCGACGAAGTCGCCGCCGGCCGCGCGATCATTCCCGTCAACATCAACCATCCGGAATGCGAGCCGATGATCATCGGCCGCAACTTCCTCGTGAAGATCAACTCGAACATCGGCAACAGCGCGGTGGCGTCGAGCATCGAGGAGGAAGTTGAGAAAATGCGCTGGTCCATCAAGTGGGGCGCGGACACCGTCATGGACCTCTCCACCGGCAAGAACATCCATGCCACGCGCGAATGGATTTTACGCAACTCGCCCGTGCCCATCGGCACCGTGCCGATTTATCAGGCGCTCGAAAAAGTCAACGGCCGAGCCGAAGACCTCACCTGGGAACTCTTCCGCGACACGCTCATCGAGCAGGCTGAGCAGGGCGTGGATTATTTTACCATACACGCCGGCGTGCTGCTGCGGTTCGTGCCGATGACGGCGAACCGCATGACGGGCATCGTTTCGCGCGGCGGCAGCATCATGGCCAAATGGTGCCTCTCGCATCACCAGGAGAATTTCCTCTACACGCACTGGGACGACATCTGCGATATCATGGCCGCATACGACGTATCCTTCTCCATTGGCGACGGCTTGCGTCCCGGCTCGATTGCCGACGCGAACGACCGCGCGCAATTCGGCGAACTCGAAACACAGGGCGAACTTACCAAGCGCGCTTGGGCCAAGGGCGTGCAAGTTATGAACGAAGGTCCCGGCCATGTGCCCATCCACATGATCGAGGAGAACATGGTCAAGCAGCTCGAATGGTGCGGCGAAGCGCCGTTCTACACGCTCGGGCCACTCACCACCGACATTGCGCCCGGCTACGATCACATCACCAGCGGCATCGGCGCGGCGATGATCGGCTGGTATGGCTGCGCGATGCTTTGCTACGTCACGCCCAAGGAACACCTCGGCCTGCCGAACAAGAAGGATGTGAAAGACGGCGTAATCACCTACAAGATCGCGGCGCACGCGGCGGACCTGG
>CAIQEI010000090.1 GCA_903870815.1 uncultured Verrucomicrobia subdivision 3 bacterium | reverse complement strand
CGGTGGAAGCTCACCACCGAGAGGTTTTCCTCCCGGCAGTGGTCCGCAATGCTTTGTTCACCGCGATCCGCCTCCCGCAGGATGCGAATCTTGTCTTCCGTCGTGTATCGTTTGCCTTTCATGCGTCTGGTCCTTTCTTGCGTCTCAGACTAACACATCAGGTGGCCCGAAAAAGTGAAGTCACGTCACCATTACCGCCAGCAATATACCAAAACCGGGCTTCATTCGGCCGCCCTTGCTCCGGGCAGGTTGCGTTTGAGGGTGGATGAGGACTGAAAACCAAAGAGCAAATCCCGGCGCTTCAGGTCTTCCAAAATGTTTGCCCCGTCCGGTATTTTACGGGCAAATGCCGTCAAGGCCCCCGGAGAAGAACTTTCAATCATGCCGTCCGAAGGGTATAAGCCGGTGGCTTGCAGCGGGCCGTCCGGCTGTTTTTTTTCAGGCCGGGACACCGGCACGGTTCCGGCTTGAAGCACCGATTTGCGCCATTGGCCCGGGCTAGTGCCAAACCGCCGCTTGAAACAGGTGTTAAAGAGTCCCAGATGATTGAAACCGCATTGTTCCGCCACGTTGATGATCTTTGCGTTGGCATCCCGCAGCAGCGAGATGGCTTTAAGCAGGCGCATTTCCATCCGCAAAGCCGCCACGGAGACCCCAAAATGCTGATGAAACAAGCGGTTGAGGTGGCGCCGGCTGCAACTAAACCGGTCGGCCAGTTCGCCCACGGAAAGATTGATCAATTCAGCCGCTGTAAGCTTATCAAAAACCTGGATCATGTGGTCCTCCGCCCGAACATAGCCGCCCTGCCGGGCCTGTGCTTCCTTGAACTCCAGCGATAAAATGCTGGCGGCAATCCGGATCAACTGCCCCCGGTGATCCAGATTAAACTGGGGTGGAACCACGCCCAGCAATTGTTGGCATTCAATGGCTACGGGACTTTTGGCCGGGTAAATTTTTGTGGCCATGAAGCTTTCGGTGATGTTGCGCAGGAAGCTGATTTCATTGCCGGCAAACAGGGGCAGCAAGTTTTCAAAACATACCGAAAAATTCCAGTAGAGGTATTCCCCCTTTTTGTCGAATACCGAAAGTTGACCACCAGCAGCTCCGTTAAAGACCAGAATGTCTCCAGGCAAAAGGCGGTGAGAAGCCAATCTTGAAGTGTATCTGCCAACGCCACCTTTGGAGAAGACAAACAGCAACCCCTCCCCTTTTTGTGCTAATTCCTCAGAGGATTTTAACCGTGCCAACCGCAAAGCCAGATGGTCCTGATTGTTCAAATACACCTCTATAAATTACTTTTAAACACTTTTTTCCTGCCAGGAACAGACCGCAATCACAGTTCACAGGCCAACCAGCGAACCTGCATCAGAGGTAGCTTCATATTTTTGAGATTTTATCGCAGCCTCACTGACTGGCACGCGACTATTAATTCCCGATTCAAAGACCGAACCGCTCAAAAGTTCACACACGATCAGCATACCCCTTTACACATTTGGGACATTTAACACGTTTGTAGGGCGAAACACAAGCTAATTGAGTTGGTTTTTGAAACCATCATTAAAATCTCGCCCCAAACTCAATCTCCACCTCTCCTTATGTATTTTTTCAAGACAAAGCCGACAATTTTGTCTTGAAGTGTTTCATCAGGAATTAATTAGGACTGCTAGAATTAATATTTTAAAATTTTATCGTTGCCTGCCGGCATTTGGGAAATGCGGCTAATTCATTGGTTTTAAGGGGTAAACCAACGCTTCAACAGATTGGGTGGGCCCCACGGACACCAACTTCTGGAATGTGCCCTTCAAGGGGAACAAGTTGGCAGCAGTTATGCAATACGGGGGCTGATGTCGTGGCAAAACAATGAAATCCTGTTTCGCGGAGCTAAGAAAATATCACTTTGGCGTCTGGTTTTTACGGTGATTTTCATCGCCTTGCCGGTACGGGCCGTAAATGTACCGCTGGCTTGGGATCCCAGTTCCGACCCAAATGTTGCGGGCTACAAAATTTATTACGGCTTGGCCAGCCATGTCTACACCAGCACGATTGATGTCGGCAATGTGACGAATACGACCATCACCGGATTGTCCGTGAACACAACGTACTTTTTTGCCGCTACGACCTATGACGCTTCCGGCCTGGAGAGTGGTTTTTCCAACGAGGCTACCTACACAACGAGTACCAACGCGACCTCGACACCGCCAGTGGTTTATCAGCCGCCCACTTTGAATCCAGTCAGCAGCCTTTCCATCAATGAAAACGCCGGTTTGCAGACCATCAACCTCACCGGAATCAGTCTTGGCTCCGGCCAGTCATTGAGCATCACAGCCGTGTCGAGCAACCCGGCTTTAATCGCCAATCCTACCGTCAATTATTCCAGCCCGGCCAGTTACGGCTCCTTGAGTTTCACGCCCACCTTGAATGCCTCCGGCACCACTACCATCACGATGACGGCCAATAACGGCCTGGCCCAGAGCAACATCGTCACCCGCACTTTCAACGTCACCGTCAATCCAGTCTACCAGCCGCCTACGTTGAATCCGGTCAGCAGCCTTTCCATCAATGAAAACGCCGGATTGCAGACCGTCAACCTGACGGGGATTTCACTAGGCACCGGCAATGCGGTAACCATCACAGCCGTGTCCAGCAACCCGGCTTTGATCGCCAATCTTAACGTCAATTATTCCAGCCCGGCCAGTTCCGGCTCCTTGAGTTTCACGCCAGCCTTGAATGCCTCCGGCACCACCATCATCACGGTGACAGCTAACAACGGCCTAACCCAAAGCAACCTCGTCATCCGCACTTTCAACGTCACCGTGGCTGCCGTGAACCAGCCCCCCACCCTGGACCCCATCGGCAACCTCACTTTCGCGTTCAACTCCGCCGCCCAGACCGTCAACCTGACCGGCATCTCTCCCGGTGCTCCCGGTGAGATCCAGCCGCTCATTGTCTCCGCCGTCTCCAGCAACCCCAATATCGTCCCCAATCCTGCCGTCGCCTACTCCAGCCCCAAGACCAACGGCACCCTGACCATCAAACCCGTCGCCAACACCAACGGCTCCGCCACCATCACCGTCACCGTCAACGATGGCGCACCCTTTAACCACCTCCTCACCCGCACTTTCGCGGTGGCCATTCTGGCAAATGGCGCGGTTGTACCTGCTGCTACGGTGGTCTCATTGCCGGCAACACTCTCGTCAGCAACGCGGATCAATGGTCATTTCTCATTCACGGTAAATGGGGTAACCGGAAAGTATTACGCCGTGCAGGCTTCTTCCGATATGATCAACTGGACTCCGGTGCAGACGAATACCACGGCATCGACTTTTACATTTGAAGATAGCGACGGCACGCAAACCCAACGCTTCTACCGCACCGTGGAAGTGGTGCCTTAAAGCGGAAATTTCACCCCCCCGATTTCAGATTAATTCCAAGTCGTCCGCCTCTAGTTTGACAGCCGCCGCCTGACTGATGAAATCCAGCCGCAGCAATACCGTGGTCAGTCCATGGCGTTTTTCCACCCAGCCTTCGACGCCTCGTAGCGGGCCGCTTTTGATTTTGACGCGCATGCCTTCGCCGATCGTCGGCGCGAGCCGGATCTGCAAATCTGTTTCCACGGCGCGAAGAATCTCGCCCAGTTGACTTACAAACAGGTTTTGATCGGTTATTTCCAAAAGGCTGGCCAGATGGATGCTTTGTCGGACCAAGCTGCGTTGGTCAGTATGAATCTGGAGAAAAACGTAGCCTGGAAATAGCGGTTTCTGGAAAACCACCGTTTTTCCACGATACTTATGAACCGACCGGTAACAAGGCAGACTGGCATCCAGGTTCTCCCGCTTGCAAAATTGCAGCAGTTTTTTCTCGCAGCGCGGACGGGTATGCGCGACATACCAAAGCAGTTGGCTCACGCCCACTAGCTTGCTGAGCCGACGCGGGGAGTCAAGTCTGCGGGGGTGGGCTACCGGAATGCGACGGCACAGCAGGTTTATTTGCTTTTGGCCGCAACCTTTCTATTGTATGTAGATTCCGGATAATTATAACAAGGGATGAAAAAAAACGGTTTAATCCTGCTCGTGGATGACGACAGCGCCATCCGCGAGTTGTTTTCCACCTGCCTCAGTCAGGAAGGTTACGAGGTGCTGGAGGCGGCCACCGGCTTGGAGGGACTTCAACTGGCGCAGGCACGACAACCGGATCTGGTGCTGCTGGATGTCGGGTTGCCAGACATGAGCGGGGTGGAAGTATGCCGGCAGATTAAATCCGATCCGAAGCTGCAAGATGTCTTTGTCGCCTTTTGCTCCGGCGAGGCAACGAGCGACACACACAAAGTGAGCGGGTTTCAAACCGGCGCAGATGAATACCTAGTCAAGCCGTTCGGCCTTCAGGAATTGGTAGCGCGGGTGCAGACCCTGGTGCGGCTTCGCAACACCACCGCCGCACTCCGGGCCAGCGAGGAACACCATCGCCGGCTGATTGACATTTTGCCGGATGCGGTCTGCCTGATCCACCCGAAAGGCCACTTGCTCGCGGTCAATTCCCAGGCGGTGGCCATGCTCGGTTATTCCAACACCGATGAGCTGCTGCACAAAAGCATTTTCGCGCTCACTCCGGCCGAAGAACATGATCGCATCAAACACGACATCGTGGTCGCATTGAAGGCCGGCATCATCCGGAACGTGGAATATATCATGCTCAAAAAAAACGGTGCGCCGTTCCGGGTGGAATTAAGCGCGACCGTGTCGCTCGGCATCAACAACCAGCCGGCCGGGCTGTTGAGCGTGGTGCGCGACATCACTGAGCGCAAGCAGGCTCAGGAAGACCTTGAGGCGAGCGAAGAACGGTTCCGGCAACTGGCCAACCACATTCGGGAAGTTTTCTGGATGAGCAATGCCGACAAGAGCAAGATTATTTACGTCAGCCCGGCCTACGAGGAAATCTGGGGGCAGACCTGCAGCAGTCTTTACTCCTCGCCCCGGAACTGGGTTGATGCCATTCATCCCGATGAACGCAAGCTCGTGCTGGAGAAATCCCTGACTAAACAGCTGGCCGGGGAGTACGACGAAATCTACCGCATCATCCGGCCGGACGGATCCATCCGCTGGATTCAAGACCGCGCCTTTCCAATCCGCGACGCTTCCGGCAACATCTACCGCATCGTCGGCATCGCTGACGATATCACCAAACGCAAACAAGCCTGGGATGCGCTGGGCGAAAGCGAAGCCCGCAAACGGGCCATCATGCAAGCGGCGCTGGACGGCATCATCACCATCGACCACGAGGGCCGGATGATCGAATTGAACGCCGCCGCGGAAAAAATCTTTGCCCACAGCCGGCCGAAACTCATCGGCGAGAATGTGATGGAAGTGGTTCCCACTTCATTCCGTGCCTGGTTTCAAAACGGTCTGGCAAACTGTTTTACTGGCGACAAAGGTCCCACCCTCGGCAGCCGCATCGAGATGCCCGCGCTCCGCGCCGATGGCAGCCGCTTCTCCGCCGAATTCACCATCACCCGAATCCGGCTGACGGGCCATCCGATGTTCACCCTCTATATCCGGGACATCACGCAACTCAAGCGCACCGAGGCTGAGTTGCGTTCCCTGCCGCAACGCATCATCAAGGCTCAGGAAGCCGAGCGTTCCCGCATCGCACAGGAATTGCATGACGGCATCAACCAACTCATCGCCTCGGTGAAAATGCGGCTACGCAAGGTGGAAGGCAACCTGCCCGACCTTAAACCCGCCGCCCGGGAAATACTCCAAAGATGCGACCGCCTGCTCGTAAAGGTGTTGGAGGAAAACCGCCGAATCGCCCATAATCTACGGCCGACCGACTTGGATCACCTGGGCTTGGCCGCAGCCGTAGGCAGTTTTTGCAGCGAAGTCCAGTTGCGGACCAACCTGCAGTTTCAATGCCGACTTCCGGTCTCCAGCCGGCGGTTGCCGCCCGTGGTGGAACTGCATCTTTTCCGCATTGTGCAGGAAGCCATCAATAACATTGAAAAACATGCCCGGGCAAAATCGGTCACGGTGCATTTGCGCTATCAGGAAGGTTCAGCGATCCTCAATATTCAGGATGACGGCCAGGGTTTCGATCCCAAAACCCTCAAGGCGGGAAAAAAAATGCGGCACGGCCTCGGTCTGACCAACATGCGCGAGCGGGCGCTTTCCCTGGGCGGCAATTACGAAATCAAATCCGCGCCCCAGCAAGGGACCACCATCACCGTCCGGGTGCCATTGGCTGTTGCCCAGCGCAGCACCGCCCCGAAACGGAAACGAACCGCGGCGATTTGAAAGCCCAGCCCTCCGGCGCTGAGGAAAACCACTGGTTATAGCGAGGGAGGCAGGTTGCGGCTGTCTTCCACCCAGCAAACCGCATAGCGAACCAGCGCGTTGAGGCTGTTCAATTTCAGTTTCCGGCGGATGCTATTGACGCGTGCGTTGACCTCGCCGCCAGTCAGTCCAAGTTCGTGGGAAATTTCCGGCGTACTCTTACCCTGGCCGAGCAATTCCAAAACTTCCAACTCGGAATCGGTTAGCTGATCAAGTGCACCGGCCTTTTTTTCAGACGGTGGTGTTGAAGAATCCGCAAAAACATCTTCCGTAACATAAATGTGCCCCGCCAGAACGTCCCGGATCGCGAAGGTGATCTCCTGCGGATCCTCCTGCTTCATGATGTAGCCATCTCCGCCGGCGCGTAGGACGCGTTGCGCATACAGCGCCTCGTCAAACATGGAGACGACCAGCACCTTGACCTTGAGTTTCAGGGCCCGGATTTCTTTGATCAATTCCAGCCCGCTCTTTCCCGGCAGACCCAGATCCACCACCGCCAGATCCGGCTTGAGTTTGATGATGGATTTCAATCCCTGTTTGGCATCGCCCGCCTCACCGCACACCGTCAAGTCGGCCTCGGCGTTAAGCAGTTTTGCCAAGCCATCGCGAAAAACCGGGTGGTCTTCGACCAGGAATATCCGGCTTTGCTGCCGGGCGGCTTTCTTTTTGATGAGCTTTTCCATGTCGGCTGAAATTTTCGCAAATTCTAACGTTCACCTTCCGGCACACAAGGCAATTGATTCAACGGTGACAAAAAAATGCCCGGCGTTCTCCTCCAAGATTCAACTCGTTCCGCACCCCCATCAACCATCTGTGCCGATACGTTGCCCGGCAAAAAACGTTATCCACGGGTCATCGATCCGCCTTGCATTGATGTCCTTATACTGACATTAGATGTCTCAAATTCGCATAGAACACAACCGAAATGCCACCTAAAGTTCTAAAAAACATGGATTGCATTTCCGACAGGTGAAAATTTGACGCCGAATATGTTTGTTGATGAAATGGTGGTTGCAGCCCGGGCGTTAACACCGGACAGCAGGCAGTTTTGTAAAAAATTAACCAAAACCCCACTTGATATAAAAAATTGTGGAAAATATTTCAGACCTTCAATTAAGAACCATCCTGCTTGTTGATGACAATGTCGATACGCGACTGCTGACCAAGATGTTTCTAAACAACTTCGGCTACGAGGTTGATTCGGCTGATTGTGCGGGGGAAGCCTTGGCCCGGTTTAATCCCGCACTCCATGATTTGATTTTGACCGACAACTCCATGCCGGGTATGACGGGCGGCGAAATGGCGCACATCATCAAACTTCGCTCCCCCGGTACGCCGGTGGTGATGTGTACCGGGAATCCGCCCGACGATTGTTCTTCCATTGATGTGGTGATAAAAAAACCGACCTACCTTCTCGCCATCAAAGATACGCTCGACAAACTATTGGCGGCAAAATAAGCCGGTTTCTGTCGAAAAAAACACAATGCTTCCCCGCGTGGTTGATGGTGGAGAGGTAAAAAGGTTGGCTTGCGGGTTTGTCTACCTGCCACAAGGTAAGGCATGAAAAAGATACCCACGCCCAAGCCAAATACGCGAAGGGAGCGCAAACTACTTTGAACAGAATGGCCGTGGCGCGGTCTCATTTAACGTAAGAGTTTTCATCTGTTTGGGTTTTAAGAGTCTGGCTATTGGGTTGGCCAGACTCTTTTTTTTCGGGGACGGCTCGCGGGGTCGCTCGCCCCACCACTAATGCAAAAGCTGAAACCGGAGACAGGGAAACCGGACCGATTGGCAGTAAAGTTGCTGTTTTAGCCTCAACGAGGTATGGATGAACTTATTTCGAAATTAGTTCCGCCGAAACAGCAAGCCCAAGCGCAAGAACTGCTGGAGGACCCAGGTTCGCGGAACCTGATTCGACAGCAATTAAGCCAACTGGCGGAGGATAACGCCGATTTGGTTCCGCAAAAATCGTTCAGTTGGATCCTGTGCAAGCTCTCCACCTTTGGAGCCGAAGAAACAGACACATTTAGAATCTACCAGGCATTTTTGTCCCAACTGAATCAATTTGGACAGATGTGCCGCATTTTATCGGGCGACGGCGCCCGCCTTAAAATGGACTCGCCGGCTACTATTGCCAATCGGATTACGATCGGCCTTGGATTGTTCTACGAAGAAGCGGCACGCCGGCATCAGCGCCAGGCTGCGCCATCACCGCAATTTTATCAACAAACGGCCATCAGTTGTTTTGCGGTGACCGGCTACAAAACCATCGCCATACAGCTGCCAGAGTGGCTTGAATTTATGAGGTCCAACTTTGTATTGCCAAGACTGTAATACGCAGAACGAGGCGCGGCATCAAGCCGGTGTGGATTGGGCGGGATCTCATGGGCGCCATTTGGAATCACCTTGCGCGGCTACCGCCGCTCCGGCTAAATCACGGGGATGAAATCGCTCACGGAACACCTCTGGTTTGAAGTGCCGGGTCGGCGTGGCTTTGTCAATATCACCGGGACGGTGGAAAAGCTGGTTGCGAAGAGCGGTGTGCGGGAGGGATTGTGCCTTGTAAATGCGATGCATATCACGGCCAGCGTCTTCATCAACGATGCCGAGGATGGCTTGCTTCATGATTACGACGTCTGGCTCGAAAAACTCGCGCCCCATGACCCGACGAAAAACTACCAGCACAACGAGACGGGCGAGGACAATGCCGACGCGCACCTGAAAAGACAGATCATGGGCCGCGAAGTCGTGGTGGCCATCACCAAAGGACTTTTGGATTTCGGGCCGTGGGAACAGATCTTTTACGGCGAATTCGACGGCGACCGACGGAAGCGTGTGCTGGTTAAAATCATCGGGGAATAAAAAAGGCACCCTGAATAAACAGAGTGCCTGGAAATTAACAGCCTGGATTTACTTTTTTACGCCGAGAATCGCGTCCTTGGCCGCTTTGGCCACCCGGAACTTCACGACGCGCTTGGCCTTGATCTGGATCGTTTCGCCCGTGGCGGGATTGCGACCGACGCGCGCTTTGCGATTGACCAACACGAGCTTGCCGAGACCCGGGATCGTGAAGGTGTCCTTGGCGTGTTTGTAGGAAAGCGCCGCGAGTTGTTCCAGAATTTCAACGGCCTGCTTTTTGGTGAGGCTATTCTTTTCAGCGATTGCGGAGGCGATTTGGGATTTGGTCAATGCTTTTGCCATAATGTAATTAATTCGTTTTGTGTTTTGGTTAATGTTTACGACCAAATTCTAGCGGTTGAGGTGTGTGATTCAAGACAAAACCATGTGTTTATTGAGCAAATCGCATTTTTTCTACCAACTTAATAAAACTGGAACGAGGATTATGTTGGATTGGCTGGTATGACGTGTGTGGAGTTGGCAGGTGGCAATTCGTAAGTGCGCCCATGCCGGTCATTTTTATCTGCCGGGCTGCCTAATCTTTCGTCAGCACTTTTTCGAGCAACGAGTTCAGCCGCGTGAGCATCGCGCGCGGGTCTTCGAGCAAGCCGGCGGCTACGCGGGCGTTGTCCAGGAGTTGTTCGGCGACGCTCCCGGCGAGCGCGGTGTCCTTCTGCCGCATGCTGTCGAGCCGGGCCATAATGGGATGCGCGGGATTGATTTCAAAATCGTGTTTGGCGGCAGCGGGTTCGGGACCGTCCGGTTTCATGGCCTTCATGATGCGACGCATGTTCGCAGTCATGAACTTGTCCGCATCCACGACCACGGCGGGGCTTTCCACCAGACGCTGGGAAACGCGCACCTCGCCGACCTTGTCCCCAAGCGTATCCTTGAGCCATTGGGCGAGATCCTTCGCGGCGCCCTCGGCCAAGGCGCCATCCTTTTTGGCACCCAGATTCAGATCCGCCTTTTCCGCGAGCTTGAGCGGCCGGCCGTCGAATTCATGCAGATGTTCCATGACGAACTCGTCCCAGGCATCATAAAGGAATAGCACCTCAAATTTCCGGTCGCGGAACACCTCGAAATATGGACTGGCTTCCGCCGCCGCGCGATTCGGCGCGAGCAGGCAATAAATGTCCTTCTGCTCGCCGGACATGCGCTTCACATAATCCACCAGGGACGTGTGCTTGCCCGGTTCGAGCGACGACGATTCGAAGCGCAGCAGTTTGCCGAGCGCCTCTTTGTGGATAAAATCGGTGACGACCCCTTCCTTCAGGAACCGCTGATATTCGGCGTAAAACTTTTCGTAGGCATCGGCTTCCTTTTCGGATTGTTCGTCGAGGTATTTGAGAAACCGGCTCGTCAAAACTTTATTCAACTTCTGCAGGAGCGACGTGTCCTGCATCGTCTCGCGCGAGATGTTGAGCGGCAGATCTTCGCTGTCCACCACGCCCTTGAGGAAGCGCAGCCATTCGGGGAAAAGGCCCTTGGCCTTGGCCTGAATGAGCACTTTGCGACAATACAGATTCACCTCGGAATCGATCCGGCCCATGCCCAGGGACTCGAAATTCCGCTGCGGCACGAACAGCAGCGCCTGGATCGCCAGCGGCGCGTCCGCAGAAAAATGCAGCCGAAACAGCGGCTTTTCGTGGTCGTGGCCGACAAACGTGTAGAACTCGTTGTATTCCTCCTCCTTGATCTCGTTTTTATTCCGCGCCCAGATGGCTTGCACCGTATTCAGCCGCTTGGTGTTCAGTTCAATCGGGAACGGCACGAAGCTTGAGTATCGCTGGATAATCCGCTGAATGGTGGATTCAATTGCGAAGTTTTTGGCATCGTCCTTGAGTTCGAGCGTGATCCTGGTGCCGCGGGACAAGTCGGTGGCGGGTGTGAGCTCGTAGCCGCCCATGCCTTCGCTCGTCCATTGCCAGCCGGTTTCGTCCGGCGCGAAGGAACGACTCCACACGGTCACTTTTTTTGCCACCATGAACGCCGAGTAAAAGCCCACCCCGAACTGGCCAATCAAGCCCACGTCCGGCTTTTTGTCCTTGGCGATTTGGCTAAGAAATGCCTTGGTGCCGGAATGCGCGATGGTGCCGAGGTTCTCGACCAGTTCGCCATGCGTCATGCCCACGCCGGTGTCAGTGATGGTAATCGTCCCCGCCTTCTCGTCTGTAACGACGCGGATGCCCGGGGGAATGTCCGCCTGAAGAATGGGCCGGCCCGATGATTGGTTGAAGCGCAATTTCTCACACGCGTCCGCCGCATTGGAAATCAGCTCGCGCACGAAGATTTCTTTATCCGTGTAAAGCGAATGGATGACGATGTTCAACAGTTGCTGAATCTCCGCCTGAAAATGATGGGTTTCGGCCTGGCTCATAGGGACTGCTTTATTAATCGACGACGCCATGGACGTCAAGCCGTCGTGCTACAACTCACCTATTTATTTTTATCCTCCGGCCATTTATTGCAATTCGTGACCAGCATGAAGCTGTGACCGAAAGAGGATTATTATGCGCATCACCGAAGGTTTCACAATCGGTGATAGAGATTGATCGGTCAAAAGAATGATAAACCGCCGCGCCGTTTTACCCTAAACATCTTGGCCGTTATCGGATGGGTGAGTTGCCTGATCATCTGAATGGGGCGTTCCGGTTGTTCGCTGATTTGTTTGGCAGCCCCCCCAAGAAGGTGAATGAAGCGGTGAGGTCAATCACTTTCCTCCGTGCGCGAACAAGAATTTATTGAAAATCGATGGTTACAAAACCCGGCGCGCAACGTCCCCAATCCATCCACCGTCTGGTTGCGCGTAAGGGCGGAAAGTTTCGAGGCTGCCTTCCCGGTCGTTGTAGAAAAGTGCGCGATGCATCCCCAGCGTGGCCGCAGCCGGCGCGTCAATCAGGCTGGCGGAGTCGCTCGCGCTCATCTGGAACACCACCCGCATTTCAAATTCGCTCAGGGTTTTCCGGCCCAGGTAACGACTCACGTTGTTGTAGGTGTCGCAGGTGACGATGACGTGGATGCCGCGCGCCGGGCCTTCGGTGATGAGGTTAAGCAGGGTCGCCGCCGGATTGAGGGAGCCACCGGTGTCGCTGCTCGAGAAACTGAATTCATCCTCCGCCCGGAGCTTCTTGAAATTCTGCAAGCCCTGGATCAGCACAAAAACCTCCGGCCCGGACGACTCGTGGTCCGCGCGGCGTTTCAATTCCTCCGCCAGCCCGGTCATCACCTCGGCGAGATTGGTGTTGCTGCCTTGAACGATTTCGAGCGGCCCGGCCCCGATGATGTGCTGCAAAAATTCCCGCTGCGGATAACCCGCCGGGGTGCTGTCGAGCACCACGAAACGCGAGGCACCCTTCGGATATTGCGCCGCCAGCGACACGAGTGCCACCACGAGTATCGTCGTCGTGCGCTCCTCGCTCTGGCCGACGACCAGCAGATTGCCGCCGCTCTGCCGCCGGAAAATGGCTTCCGTCGGGCCTTTGATCGAATTCGGCGCGCCGAGCCAGGCGCCGGCCTGCGCGGGAATCTGCGCCGGGGCTTTTTGCAGCGCCAGACGCAATGGAATATTTTCGCGCAGATCGGCGGGGGCGTTGCCTTCAAACACAATCGGGCCGGGATAGGATTCCGGGTTTTGATCGGCGCGCGCGCGGATTTTTGCCAGATACCCGTCGCGCGTTTTGTCGGACAGCCAGACGGCCTGAAACGGGCTGTTGCCCTCAATCGAACCAGCCGCGTCGTTGTAGATGCCTTCGCCGGGCCGCGACAGCAGGCGCGGCGCGGGATTGTCCTGGTCCATGATGAGGTAGGCATCGGCCTCGTTGCATTGGAGCGCGATGCGAATGACCATCTGCCCGATGGTCGCGCGCGCCAGCGTGTAGGCACCGCCTAGCGTCTGCGAGCCGAGCAGCACATGGACGCCAAACGCGCGGCCCTGCCGGACGATCCGGTCCAGCAACCCAGGATGCGCAGGGCGACACCCAGGTTCGACCGCGCCGCTGAATTATCCGGCGCCAGCGCCAGGGCGGCGCGATAGGCGTCCGCCGCCGCCTCGATACGCCCCTGGGCCTGCAAAGCCGCGCCCAGGTTGGTGTGCACATTGGTCAGGCTGGGATCGCGCGCCAGGG
>CAIQEI010000089.1 GCA_903870815.1 uncultured Verrucomicrobia subdivision 3 bacterium | reverse complement strand
CCAGTCTCGGAATTTTGGTTTTGGAAGGGCTGTAAGCCGAATTCTGTCTGCGCCTTGCGGCGGAGAGAATCATTTGTCTGAGCGACCGATACCCGAAACCTGCGGCGCTTTCACGCCGCGCGGAGCGGGCCGCTCCTGGGTTTCCTATTTGGCCTTGCACCCGATGGGGTTTTCCGTGCCGCGTCGCTTGCGCTTCGCGCGGTGCGCTTTTACCGCACCTTTTCACCCTTACCACCAGCTTGCGCCGACGGCGGTTTATTTTCTGTGGCACTTTCCGTCGGAAAGCCTTCCAGCTATCCGCCTGAGTGTATCCCAGCCAAACAAGCCTGGGTTACGCAGCATCGCGCCCGATGGTGTTCGGACTTTCCTCCCCCGGCTCGCGCCGGGAGCGATTCTCCGCCCTTCCAAAACCATTGCTAACATAAGCCAAGCGGCCGGATTCCTCAAGCATCGAAACATTTGGCAGGAACGAGGTCGACAGGGATGGTGCGCTGCGGCACCGACCGCAGGGGGGGGCCACGGCTCATTGGCAGTCACCGTTTGGAGAATTTCGGCGGCCAGGCCAGCGCCAGGGGCGCATCAATGCTGGATAAAAAATTCCTGTGTCACGGGACCGACCGACGGGATCGGCAGGTCCACGCTACGGCCCCATTGAAAGGCGGAAACGATGATGCGTACGGGAAATTTGGCGCGGACGGGCAGCTCCGTGAACTTCAACCGATCGCCATCGACCGTGGCCGGGCCGGACACGACGAAGAATTCCACGGGTAAACCAGAACTCGCCCGGGCCACCAGCTTCAGGGATTTTACGCCGGCTTTCTGATCGGGAATTTTCGCGAAATCAAGCGTCTGCGGTTCACCGACGCGATTGATGATGTTGATATTGACGTGCGCCGGGTGCTCGGTCGGCCGGAATGATTTATCGCCGGGATGATAGGCGACGATGACGGGTTCCCAGGGATTGCCCTGCGGCACAATCGGCCCGCCGCGCGGACAAACGCGGAAGGTATTGCTGCCCACCTGCACCAACGCGCCGCTGTTGACGCGGAATTGAATCGACGAGTCGCTGTGGCGGAGCGAAAGATCCGGCGGGACCAGATCGGAATCCGTCAGGTGCTCCAAAAACGCCGCGTCGAGCGCGAAGGTCTCACCATCGGCCTGGAATTGTGGAGAGAATTTATACATGCCGCCGCTGGTCGAAACCCGGCCATCCTCCCGGACAAAACCGATGAACTGCGGCTGCTTGGCCCGTTGTTCTGTCATATGCGCCTGCACCACCGCCGCCAGCTCCCGGCTCGGATACCAGAAGGCTTTCCGGGGATCGCCCTTCCAGTCGGCATACGCCACCGGCTGTCCTTCCGGCCGGTCCAGGGTCGCAGGGTCGAGCAGCCAGCCGGATTGCGGTTTGATCTCATTGAGCCGGACGAGGCCGCCTTTGGGCGCGTTCTTCGGAATCCGCGCGGCAACCACCGTATCCAGGAATTGCGAAATAAGCGGGATGGAATCGTCGCTGACGTTGCAGTGGCCGGAGCCGATGTCAATGTAGTAGCCGAGTTGCGAATTGGTGCCATTCGCACGCGCCTGCAATACCGTTGCGATGGCCGCCGGGTGGGACGAGCAGTTGTTCGCGTCATTCCCGTAATCGAACCATTCGGAGTTCACGAATAAAATCGGAATACCCTGCGGCCCGTCGTTCTGCGACGGCGTCTTGAGCGGCAGCATGGCGAAAATCCGCGCCGGGTCCCAGCGGTAAAGATGCCACACGAAACTGCCCGCGGAAGAATGGCCGACCGGCATCAAGGGTGCGTGGGCGATCTCCGGATAACCGGATTCCCGGGCGAGCGCGTCGAGGACCTTCTGCAAATCCTCGCCCGCCAGCCGGGGATTTTCCCGGGAGCCATTGGCGGCTCCCCACTGGAAATCCGGGTTGAGGAAAATATCGAGATAGCTCCGTTTCGGGTGATCCGGATTCTGGTCGTCCGACAGGAGGTGATCGTGCCCGGAAAAAATTATCACAATGCCCAAGTCGTTCCGCGCGCAAGCCGCGCGAAATGCGGGACGCTCAAACAGCGGCATCTCTAGCATGTTCTGGCAGGCGACCACGAGGCCGCGCACTTGCCGGGCGTCCGGTGGCACCCATAAGAACGCGCGCCGGTCGGGGATGGTCGGCGCGGGCACGGACCATTGCCAAACCGCCGACCAAAGGCTTTGGCTGGACAGCAGAATGCACCCAGCAATCAAGGCGGGGGTGAAAAACTTGATTGTTCGGTTCATGAATCAAATGCGGTTTCGCGCCGATGCCTGCGGTCACTGCAAAACAAGCCGGCGAGAGTCGAGACCAATCTTTGAGGCGGAAAATCCTTATCATTTCCGCCGGTTCAAGCAAGGGATTTCGCGCCGGCCAAAAATCACCGGGGCAGACAATGGGGAACGCGAAGTTTACGAGGTTGGCAGCGGTGCCATTTTAGCTTTGGCCCCGCCTCATTCCGTGGCCAGCCCCATTTTGGTGATGTCGAGCTGGCGGAGGGTGTCCATGACGTTGACCATGACCTGGTAATCCACATCATCCGAGCCGTTCACCACCACGCCCAACTCGGGGTTGTCTGACTTTAGCTGCGCCAGCTTGTCCTTCAACTCCGGCACCGTCACCACCGCGTCGTCGAGCGTGATCTGCCCGGCAGCGCTGACGTTAATGCGAGTCGGCGGCTTGGGCTTGTGATCGGCCGGCGGCTTTTTGCCGGACGGCAGGTTGATCTCCAGGTTGTTGACCAATTGCGGCGTGGTGATGATGAAAATCACGAGCAGCACGAACACGAGGTCCAGCAACGGCGTGATGTTCAGCTCGTTCATCGTGCCGTGGCCGCGTTTGGTTGTTTTCTTCAGGCTCATTGGGTCATCACCGGTTCGGCTTCCTCCTGCACGTCAAAACGGATGGTCACCGTTGGGGGAAAGTTGGTCGGCGGCGGCTTGCCAATGTTCGACACAGCCTTGAACACGTCCTTGACGGTCTGGTCCCAATTGACGTTGCCGGAGCCTTTTAACCATTGTGTCCGGCTGAGGTTGCCGGCCTTGTCCACGTTGACCGAGACCTCGGCGACGTATTGGTCGTCTTCCATATTGTCCGGCCGGTTCCATTTCGAGCGCAGGAGGTATTCCATGTAACCCTTGTAAAGCTGCACCGGGTCGTTTTCCGAGATGACTTCCTTGCCGTAAAAGCCTTCAATGGCCGGAATGTCCACCGCTGGCGGGGCCACCGGCGGCGCCACGGACGGGGCCGGGGCAGGTTTGGGCGCGTCCACCACTTTGGGTGGTTCCACCTTTGGCGTCACCTTTGGCGGCTCCGGCTTTTTTTCGGGTTCTTTCGGCTTTTCCTTAGGCTTTTCCTCCTTAGTGACGGTGATGCTCTTAATTTTGTCCCCGAGCATTCCGGTCCGGGCCGCGAAGTAGAACAGCGCGATCACGAGAATGCCGTGAAAGATCCCCGAGATGATCAGGTTTGTCTTCGACGAGTTCTTTGGCTTTTTCGGCTGGGATTGCGGGATCATTTGTTGACTTCCGTGGCCAGGTCCACTTTCACAAAATTGACCTGCTGGCAGATGTCCAGCACCGTGCGGATCTGCTTGTATTTGGTCTTGGCATCGCCACGGATGATGACATTCACCTCCGGGTCAGATTCCCGGATGAGGAGGAGCTGGTTTTGGAGTTCGGCCAGCGGCCATTCCGCGCGGTCAATATAAACGTTGCCGTTTGCCTCCACCGAGATGTATTTCGCCTTGTGCGGCGGGTCTTTCTGGT